>NZ_KV789513.1:9651-26393 GCF_001807625.1 Neisseria sp. HMSC03D10 | reverse complement strand
ATATATATATATATATATATATATATATGATACGGAGTTGGGTTTGCTATCCGGTTATACCGAGCATTTTTATTGTCTGAGCTTTTGTTGTTCAAATTTAATTGTATTAGGTATATGGGCTGTACGTTGAGTCGAAGGGTTGTCGGCTATTTTGATTTTTGAATTTAATTAAGAGAAATATTGTTGCTTATATTTTTATATTTTATGATTTTTAATGCTTTAAAATACAAAAAAAATATTTTTTTGAAATAAAATTGCTGAATAATTGGAAAAAGTCTTGTTTAAAACAGGTAAAGAAGGTAATCTATGCCTTAATTTATCTGAATTTGAAAGCAATAAAAATGACCAAACAATACCCTACCGACGATATTAAGATTAGAGAAGTCAAAGAGCTGCTGCCGCCGATTGCCCATTTGTACGAACTGCCGATTTCCGAGGAAGCGGCGGGGCTGGTACACCGCACGCGGCATGAAATCGCCGATTTGGTTCACGGCAAGGACAACCGCCTGCTGGTGATTATCGGCCCGTGTTCCATCCACGACCCCAAAGCCGCCTTGGAATACGCCGAACGTTTGCTGGTGTTGCGCAAGAAATATGAAAAAGAATTGCTGATTGTGATGCGCGTGTATTTTGAAAAACCGCGCACGACGGTCGGCTGGAAAGGTCTGATTAACGACCCGCACTTGGACGGTACGTTCGACATCAACTACGGTCTGCGTCAGGCGCGCAGCTTGCTGCTGACGCTGAACAATATGGGCATGCCCGCTTCGACAGAGTTCCTCGACATGATTACGCCGCAATATTACGCGGACTTGATTTCTTGGGGCGCGATTGGTGCGCGGACGACGGAGAGCCAAGTACACCGCGAACTCGCCAGCGGCCTGTCTTGTCCGGTCGGTTTCAAAAACGGTACGGACGGCAATCTGAAAATCGCCATCGACGCGATTGGCGCGGCAAGTCATCCGCATCACTTCCTGTCTGTAACCAAAGCGGGGCATTCCGCCATTGTACATACCAGCGGCAATCCCGACTGCCACGTTATCCTGCGCGGCGGTAAAGAGCCGAATTACAGTACCGAACACGTCAAATCGGCGGCGGAGCAATTGATAAAAGTCGGTTTGTCACCCAAGCTGATGGTCGATTGCAGCCACGCAAACAGCCGTAAAGATTACAGACGGCAGATGGAAGTTGCTCAAGATGTTGCCGCGCAACTGGAAAACGGCGAAGACAATATTATGGGCGTGATGGTGGAAAGCCATTTGGTCGAAGGTAGACAGGACAAGCCCGAGGTTTACGGGCAAAGCATTACCGATGCCTGCATCGGCTGGGATACCACCGAAGAAATGCTCGCGCTTTTGGCTGAGGCAAACCATAACAGGTTGCGCCTTAAGCCGGTTTGAACGGCAAAAAAGAGGTCGTCTGAAAAGACTGTGTGTGAACAAAAACAGACAGTTTTTCAGATGACCTTTTGTTTTTGTTTTGTATAAATTGTTTATTTACAAGGGCTTCAGGGTAGTCTCCGGGTAAATTATCGTAGTTTAAACAGTCTTTACTTATCAGAAGACATATTAATGAAACCTTGTGAGATACTGCCTGCGTATTGTTTAACCCACTGATGGAGAATACAACATGAAAAAGGCTTTGACTAAAACCGTTACCTTGATTGCTATCGCTGCTTCTTTGAGCGCATGTGCAGGTATGAACCAAACCCAACGCAATACCGCTACCGGCGCAGTATTGGGTGGTGTAGCAGGTAACCTGATTGGCGGCGATACCGGATCTACTTTGGGTGGTGCAGCATTGGGCGGCGTTATCGGCAGCCAAGTTCATCACGGACATCGCTATCGTTAAGCAGTTCATTAATATCATCATGCAAACCGTTCCGATCGTTTCATTTGTCGGAACGGTTTTTGTTTGATGGGGCAATGGGAAAAGGTCGTCTGAAACGAGGGTTATCGTGTTTCAGACGACCTTTTAGTAATAAGTGGGATGGATGATTTATTGGCGGATGACTGCTTTGGCGATTTGATCCGCCATGCGTTTGCTTGCTCCTTGGTGCTTGCCGATAAACTCAAGGGCTTTTTGGGAGAAACGTTCTTTTTCCGATGGATTGGCAAGCCATGATGTGGTTTTTTCATACCATCTTTCAGCAGAAACAATCTGTTCTGCCGCCCCTGCATGGATGGCATCTTGGCATACAGCGGAGAAATTGTAGGTTGAACAACCGAATAAGGTCGGTATGCCGCAGGAAATCGGTTCGATAACATTCTGACAGCCCGCATCCACAAGACTGCCGCCGACGAAGGCAATATCCGCAGCCAAATAATAGGCAAACAGTTCTCCCATGCTGTCTCCGACCCATATTTGCGTTTCTTTGTTGACAGGAAGGTTATCACTGCGATATTGCACACGGTAGCCCATATCTTCTGCAAGGGAAAAGGTCGTCTGAAAACGCTCGGGGTGTCGAGGGATAATCACCAGCAGTGCATCCCCTTTATAGCGTTTCCATGCTTCAAGCAACATTTCCGCTTCGTCCTGACCTTTATAGAAACGGGTGCTGGCACACACGACGACAGGGCGGTTGCCGATCCGTTCTTTAAATGCGGCTGCAAGTGCTTTCATCCCTTCGGGAAGCGATACATCATATTTGGTGTTGCCGCAAACGTGGACATTAGAAGCCCCAATCAAGTGCAACCGTTCTGCATCTTCGGCAGTTTGGGCAAAGCATCCGCTCAGGGTGCGCATAGCAGGCTCAACCAAGCCGCGTATTTTCAAATATCCCCGTTGCGATTTTTCAGACAGGCGGGCGTTAGCAAGAAAAAGCGGCACCTGTTTTTCAGCACACATATGCATCAGGTTCGGCCAAATTTCTGTTTCCATCAAAATACCGAAACGAGGGGCATGGTCGGTTAAAAATTGCCCAACCCATTCTGGTTTGTCGTAGGGAATATAGCGGCATTGCGCATTGGGATATAGGGTTTGCGCCGTATGCCTTCCGGTCGGTGTCATTTGAGTCAGTAATAAAGGGACATCTGGGAAATAGTTCTGTAATGCTTCGATGAGTGGCTGCGCAGCACGGGTTTCCCCGACAGAAACGGCGTGAATCCAAATCGGATGACGCACGGGCTTGCTCATTTTTTTGCCGAATCTTTCATCCCAGTGTTCCAAATAGGATGTTGATTTTTTAGCTCTCTTTTTTAGATAACGGCGGATAAACAAAGGAGCGATATGCCAAAGTTGATTGTATAACCAACGTATCATAATGATATTCCAAGATGTGATGGGCGTATAAAAAAGGTATCAGGAGGGGATTATAGACGATTCAATCTAAAACGGGACGAGATGAGCAGATCCAAAGCTAATGAGAATAGCTGAATAGGGAAGCCAGTGATTTTGAAATACTTAATTTTGGAGTGAGTGGGAAATAGGTGTTGTTAGATAAGATTGACGAAATTAGAAAGATCATCATCTATGAGGATAGATGATTTTTGTCTAAATACAACACTTTTTTAACATGTTTCAGTTGTAGAAAGATGCGTGAAAGTTGGGGTATAGAGGTAAGAGATGGGAATTTGTGGATATATGTATGGAAAACATTCTTGTAGATAAAAATAGCCTCTAAAAAATTTATTGGTAAATTTTTAGTTTATTTTAAATTTAAATTGCTTTTTACATAAAAATTAGACATAAAATTGCAGAGTGTTATATATTTTTCTATTTGTTCCAGTTGTTAATATATTTTGAGTTATATATTCATGACAAACAATACGGTTAATAATTAATAATATAGAGAACGTGTTAAGCCATGATAAAAAAAAATAATAAATGAGAAGACAGGTGGTCCAATTATAATACAATCATGTATAGATTGATTGGATTGTAAGTCAATCCATTATCTTGATTGTACTTATTTATTTGTTTTAGATGGATTGAATCGGGTACATTTTTTTGTAAGTATTGGATAAGTGGTATGTATATTAGATAAGCGGCAAATATTTGTCAATCATAATATGCAAAACATATATTATCTTTGGTTCGATCTTTTCGATAACTATCATTATGTGTTTTTATCAGGGAGATAAAATATGAAACACAAAGCACACATGAATCGTTTTACCGCGCTCAATACGGCAATGTCCGTATCGTTTGCCGCTTTCGGTTTGTTTGCAGCATCTGCTGCTTCAGCTGAAAATTACATTAGTATCAGTAGTGATGCTGGTGTTCAACGTCCTAACTACAACAACGATGGCGCTACTGATCGTTTTGGTATGGCTATCGGTGTAAATACAAAGGCAACAGGTCATAGCGGTATCGCTATCGGTACCAGCACCACTTCTGCGGGTGAGTCTGCTACCGCTGTTGGTACTCTATCTAATGCAGACGGTATTGCCGCTACGGCCTTTGGCCAAGGTGCGCAAGCAGTTGGTAATGTAACGACTGCCGCAGGTCAAAAAGCTCGTGCAACTGCCCAAGGCGCAACTGCTTTGGGTACTGGTTCTGTAGCTTCTGCAATGTATTCTACTGCTACAGGTGCAGCATCTTCTGCGTCAGGTCAATCAAGTGTTGCTTATGGCTTGCAGTCTAAAGCTTCTGCTAATTCGGCAGTGGCTATTGGCTCTCGTGCGACAGCTTCTCATGCAGGTTCCGTTGCTTTGGGTGCAGGTTCTGAAACTGCTGAGGCAGTCGGTACTAATAGCGCAACCGTAAACGGCGTATCTTATGGCGGTTTTGCAGGTACTAATCCTCGTTCTACCGTTAGTGTTGGCTATGCGGGTGGTGAGCGTACTATCACTAATGTTGCTGCTGGTCGTATTAGTGCAACCAGTACTGATGCTATTAACGGTAGTCAATTGTATCAAGTTGCTGCACGTTCGCAAGGTAACTCTACTGCAATCACCAATTTACAAAATCAAGTTAATGGTATTGGTAACCGCTTGAATGATATGGATAAGGATTTGCGTGCAGGTATCGCCGGTGCGACTGCGATTGCCTTCTTGCAACGTCCGAATGAAGCAGGTAAGAGCATGGTTTCTGCTGCGGTAGGTGGCTATCGCAATGAACAGGCTATTGCCGTGGGTTATGCTCATAACTCAGATAACAACAAATGGTCTGTTAAAACCGGTGTCAGTGTTAATACACGTAAAGACGTAAACTGGGGTGGTAGCGTAGGCTATCAATGGTAAGGCCTGAAGGGGTTTGTCGGTTCAGACGACCCCAGTTAAAGAATGATATCGATATAAAGGAAAAAACATGAAATTATCAATCATTTTGCCAGTTATCGCGGCATTGACTTTGGCCGCTTGTGGTAATTTAAGCAAGGTCAGCAAAGAAGGTACTACTGATAACCCTGTATGGCCTGATCCTGCTAGAACTACCTTCCGTCATGATGGTACTCAGCATGGTACTTGGCCGAATTGGGATAATGTCCGTCAAATCGAAGCAGGTATGAATAAAGACCAAATTTACGAATTGATTGGTCGTCCTCATTTCCAAGAAGGCTTATATGGTGTTCGTGAGTGGGATTATTTGTTCAATTACCGTGAAAATGGTGAGCATAAAACTTGTCAATACAAGATTTTGTTTGACAAAGACAAAAATGCCCAATCATTCTTCTGGTTGCCAGAAGGTTGCGGTCCTAAAAAGCCTGCTCCTGAAGTAGTTCGTGAAGTGATTATTCGCGAAGTGGCTCCTGCTCCTGCTGCACGTATCCGCCAGTAATAGTTTGATTTTATGAATTAAAACCGAGTTTTGTTATTTTGCAAAACTCGGTTTTGTTATTTTGCCTTTCTAAATAGTAGTGTAATGGAATTCTGCATGGACAGCGGTTGTTTTATAATAATTCCTTAAAATTTGGTAAGGGACGTTTGTGTCATATTTTTCACAATGAAAAGCAAAGTTGAATAATATTAGAACGTCTTGATATGTTTTAGGCATAATGAATGATAAAATAAGCACACTCTTTGCAAAAAAGAGAAAATAAGGAACGGATAGCAAATAATGAGTATCGGATTATTACGAGTTTTGGTTCAAAGCCAGACAATCAACAATACCCAGGCAGAGCATTACAATAATATATTGAAAACGGGGCAGGAAATCTTGCCCATGCTTTTTGCGGATAAGATTATCAGCCCAAGGTCTTTGGGCGAGTTGGTTGCGCGAGTTTTTAGTTATCCGCTATTGGATTTGCATTATTATCCACGTAACAATATTGTTATGGATGTCTTAACTGAGGAGCAGATGGTTCAAAATCGCTGCGTTCCGATTTTTCGTCGCGGCCGAAAGGTATATTTGGCGGTTTCAGATCCTACTCAAATCCAAAGTTTTCAAAAAATAGCTTTTGCTTCGGGAGTGACGGTTGATTTAGTAGTTGTCCCGGATGATCAGTTGAGTTCTTTGCTGGAGTGGTTAGGACAACGTTCTACCACCATCTTAAAAGAAATTAGTGAAGAACAAGAAGCTGCCCAGCCCTCTCAGGCGCTTTATATAGACAACGAAGAGGCTGAAGATGGGCCTATTCCACGTTTTATTCACAAGACCTTATCAGATGCGCTAAATGCAGGCGCATCCGATATACATTTCGAATTTTATGAACAAATGGCTCGTGTCCGTTTTCGTGTAGATGGACAGCTAAGGGAAGTGGTTCAACCCCCTGTTGCTGTACGCGGACAGCTGGCTTCACGCATCAAAGTAATGGCGCGTTTGGACATTTCGGAAAAACGCGTACCGCAAGATGGTCGTATTCAGATTGCTTTCCATAAACACGGTCGCCCCATTGATTTTCGTGTAAGTACGTTACCTACGCTTTTTGGCGAAAAAGTGGTAATGCGTATTCTGAATTCTGATGCAGCAACTTTAAATATTGACCAACTAGGATTCGAACCCTTCCAAAAAGAAATGCTGCTTGAGGCCATTCATCGCCCTTATGGCATGGTATTGGTAACAGGTCCGACAGGCTCCGGTAAAACCGTATCACTTTATACTTGCTTGAATATTTTAAATACAGAAGACGTCAATATTTCCACTGCAGAAGACCCGGCCGAGATTAATTTACCCGGCATCAACCAAGTCAACGTCAATGACAAACAAGGTTTGACTTTTGCTGCGGCGTTGAAATCTTTCTTGCGACAAGACCCTGACATTATCATGGTAGGTGAGATTCGGGACTTGGAAACCGCGGATATTGCCATCAAAGCGGCACAAACCGGACATATGGTGTTTTCAACGTTGCATACCAATAACGCGCCTGCGACCCTATCCCGTATGTTGAACATGGGGGTCGCTCCATTCAACATTGCCAGTTCCGTCAGCTTAATTATGGCGCAACGACTATTGCGTCGTCTGTGTTCGAGCTGTAAGCGTGAGGTTGAGCGTCCTCCAGTTCCCGCATTAAAAAAAGCAGGATTTACAGATGAAGATTTAGCAAAGGATTGGAAACTCTACCGTCCTGTCGGCTGCGATAGTTGCCGTGGTAAAGGCTTCAAAGGCCGTGTCGGCGTCTACGAAGTGATGCCGATTACCGAGGAAATGCAACGTGTCATTATGAATAATGGTACGGAAGTTGATATTATGAACATGGCCTATAAAGAAGGCATGGTCGATTTACGCCGCGCAGGTTTGTTAAAAGCTATGCAAGGTTTGACTTCATTAGAAGAAGTTATTGCTCACACTAACGATTAAACCATTGAATCGAAGAAATACGGGGACTTTTGTTTTCTTCATTCTTAAACATTAAACCAAGGGGTAACAAAATGGCTCAAGCAGAGCAAAAAAGAGGCTTATTCGCTCAAAAAAATAAAGGCAAACGTTTTACGTTTGAAGGTAAAAATACCAATACGGATCAATTAGTCCGAGGCGAAGTAGTCGCCAAAGACGAAGAAGAAGCGCGTAAAAAGCTCCAACGCCGCGGGATACGCCCTTTACGTATCAGTAAAGTAAAGGCAACCAAAAAGCGTCGTATTACTCAGGAAGACATTACAGTTTTCACCCGTCAACTCGCCACCATGATGAAAGCAGGTCTGCCTTTAATGCAGGCTTTTGAAATTGTCGCACGCGGACACTCCAACCCATCCATGACTGAAATGTTGATGCAAGTCCGTGCAGATGTGGAACAAGGTAGTGCATTGGGTAAATCATTTGCCAAATATCCAAAATATTTCGACCGCTTTTATTGTAATCTGATTGCGGCCGGTGAGACCGGTGGTGTTTTAGAAAGCCTGTTGGATAAACTTGCTGTATATAAAGAGAAAACACAAGCCATTAAGAAAAAAGTAAAAACTGCATTGACCTACCCAATTTCTATTGTGGTTGTTGCGGTTGTACTGATTTTCGTAATGATGCGCTGGGTTTTGCCTGCATTTAAAGAGGTTTACTCCAATATGGGAGCAGAATTACCGGGTATGACACAAACAGTCATGAGTATTTCCGACTTTTTTGTCGAGTATGGCTGGATCATGATTATTGCAGCAATTGGCATTGGATTTGGTGTATATAAATTGCATCAGAAATCTCCTGAATTTCAAAAACGTGTAGATGCCATGGTTTTACGTATGCCTATTTTTGGCTCTATCATTCGTAAAGCAACTATTGCACGTTGGGCTCGTACTACTTCTACCTTATTTGCTGCCGGTGTCCCTTTGGTTGAGGTTTTAGATTCTGTATCAGGTGCTGCCGGCAATATACTCTATGAAGAAGCAACGCAAGACATCCGTGCAAAAGTTACTCAAGGCCTCTCTTTGACTTCAAGTATGCAAAGTACGGATATGTTCCCGAATATGGTTATTCAAATGGCTGCTATTGGTGAAGAATCCGGATCCCTTGATGATATGCTAAATAAGGCTGCTGAATTTTATGAGGAAGAAGTTGATAACTCTGTATCACAACTATCTTCTCTGATGGAGCCGATTATTATGGTGGTTTTGGGCTCCATTATCGGTACAATCCTGGTAGCAATGTATCTGCCGCTGTTTAACCTCGGTAACGTAGTAGGTTGATATGTTGGAATCTTTGGATACATTAGCGCCATTTGCTATTCCATTAGCTGTCATTGTTGGTTTGTTAATCGGAAGTTTTCTTAATGTTGTCATTTACCGCGTTCCTGTCATGATGGAACGCGGCTGGACTCAGTTTGCGAAAGAGCATTTGCAACTTGAATTAACGGAAGAAGAACAGCAACCATTCAATTTGATGAAGCCGGATTCCCGCTGCCCCAAGTGTTATGCTCCGGTAAAGGCTTGGCAAAATATTCCGATTGTCAGTTATCTGATGCTTGGTGGTAAATGTGGTTCGTGTAAAACGCCCATTAGCATCCGTTATCCCTTAATCGAATTATTGACCGGTATATTGTTTGGCGTAGTGGCGTGGCAATATGGTTGGACGATGGCTGCATTTGGCGGTTTGATATTGACTGCGTTATTGATTGCATTGACCTTTATCGACGCGGATACTCAATATTTACCTGACAGCCTGACCCTGCCGTTGATATGGCTAGGTTTGCTGTTTAATTTGAACGGCACATTCGTGCCATTGAAATCCGCCGTTTTAGGTGCAGTTTTCGGTTACATGAGCTTATGGTTGTTGTGCTTCATTTATAAGCTTTTGACTGGAAAAATCGGTATGGGTAACGGCGATTTTAAATTGCTGGCTGCTCTAGGTGCATGGCTTGGCATCGGCATTTTACCTGTATTGGTTTTTATGGCAGCATTAATCGGTCTGATTGGAGCGATTATCGGACGGGTTGCCAAAGGACAATATTTTGCATTCGGCCCGAGTTTGGCCATTGCCGGCTGGATTATTTTGGTAGTCAACGAGCCGGTACATCGTGCCGTTACTTGGTGGCTGACAAAATCAGGATTTTAATATGACTTTATGGATAGGTTTGACAGGCGGTATCGGCAGCGGGAAATCTCAAGCAGCAAAAATCTTTTCTGATTTGGGAGTCCCGCACATTGATGCCGATGCCCTGAGTCGAAACCTGACGGCGGATAACGGTATAGCATTACCGGCTATCCGCCGTCTTTTTGGTGACAAGGTTTTTCATACTCAAAACAGTCTGAACCGTGCTGCTTTGAGAGATATTGTTTTCAGACGACCTCAAGCCAAAAAAGAATTGGAAGAGGTATTACTACCTTTGATTTTAAATGAAATCAAATTAGCAAAAACCTGTTATCCCGATGCAGCATACGGCATTATCGATGTCCCCTTGCTGATTGAAAATCCGGATTTTTTGGCGGTTGTTGATAGAGTATTGGTGATTGATGTTTCTGAAGCAACACAAATTCTTCGTGTTCAGCAAAGAAGCGGTTTGGACACAGAAGAGATCAAGCGCATTATGAACACACAAGCCAAACGCCAAACGCGGCTGATCTATGCAGATGATGTTTTAGAAAATGAAGGGACTTTATCTGAATTGACCAAGAAAATTCAGGGCTTGCATAGGTTTTATCTGGGATATGCCGGCAACTCAAAATTTGGTACATCATTGCCCTAACGTGAAATATCCCGATCAACAGACAAAGCATATTGGAAATCCAACAATCAAAAGGTCGTCTGAAATTGTGTTTGGTTTTTCAGACGACTTACTTGACGGAAAACAGATAATTCAATTTTAAGAACTCGGAAGCCAATACGGCGAAAAGTTTAAACAATGGAAAATGGATACCCAAATAATCGACCTCCCTTAGAAAAAAGAATTTTTTATCTGGAGCATTCAGGGCAGTATCTGATGGTTTGCGCCCTATCAGATTACTCCCACAATAAACATACTGTCGTTATGGCAAATTTTCTCTATCCAAATGAAACAATGGATTGGAGAAATTTAGATGATTTATTCAATGAGTTGGTTTTAGAGGAATTACAGTCTTCATTTATGGATTGGTATCCAACTATTGAAGAGGCAATTAGCCGTCATTTAGAAGGTTTTTCGTAACAAGCATAAAATAAAGAATGATTTGGAAGGAATAAATAATGACTGAAGTAACGACTGTGAAATGTCCGACTTGTCAAAAGCTGGTGATATGGAATGAAGAGAGTAAATACCGACCTTTTTGCAGTCAACGCTGCCGATTGATTGACTTAGGCGAATGGGCGCAAGAGAAATATACGGTTGCAGCGGAAGAAGATGATACTTTATCTGATTCAATGGTCGGAGGCTTACAATAAGCTGTATTTAATACGTTTTTGTGAGGCTATGCAGCCCCGCTTTTTTCTCCTTGGTAGGCATTTGCTTGGTAGGATGCCATTATGGTAATGGCTGTCCAAACTTATGTTTCAGACCAATGTCGGGCATTTTTCATGTCTTGTTCGATTTGTACTTTTAATTCGGCGATACTGTCGAATTTTTTTTCGTCGCGTAATTTGTGCAGAAAACGGACGTTCAGGCGTTGTCCATAAATGTTTTCATTGAAATCAAACAAATGGACTTCAAGTTTTTGGGCGCGGTTGTTGCTGACAGTGGGGTTGAATCCGAAACTTGCCACGCCGCGTTTTGTGCCGAAAGTGCCGTCTGCTTCAACGACAAATACCCCGCTTAAGGCGTAATGGTGGGGAGGGAGTTGGATGTTGGCGGTGGGAGCGTTGATGGTGCGGCCGAGTTTTTTACCGTGTTTGACTTTGCCGCTTAAAGTGTAATCGTGTCCCAGCAGTTTTTTGGCATAGTCTAATCGACCGTCGGAAAGCGCATTGCGCACAGCAGTACTGCTGGTACGGATGTCTTCTACGATAACAGATGGGGTGCGATCGGTTTGAATATCCGGTTGTGCTGCCAAAAGTTCGAAATCGCCACGGCGACCTGCTCCGAAACGGAAGTCATCTCCAATCAGCAGATAACGCGTATTCAACGTCTTGCGTAAAAGCAGGTTGATAAAGTCTTGGGCATCCATATCAGCAAATGTTTGGTTAAACCGCAGCACCCAAACTGCATCGACACAGCCGGTTTGTTCAAGCAAATTTAGTTTGGTGCGCAAAGGGCTGATACGGTAGGGCTGTTTTTTACCGGTTTGTCGGGCAAAAAATTCTTTGGGTTGTGGTTCGAAGATAACGACGACGACGGGAAGCCCCCGTGCATCGGCTTCTTGCTTGAGTTTTTGGAGAATGTGTTTGTGTCCGAGGTGCACGCCGTCAAAATTGCCGATGGTAACGGCACTTCCCTGAGGGAAGTCAGGCGTGCGATGCTGACCGAGCCAGATTTTCATGAGTTATTTATGCGGTTCGTAAACGGACGGGTATTGTAAACGTTCTTGGTGTTTATATAAACCACAGGTCGTCTGAATATGTTTTCAGACGACCTGTATCGTCGTTACCACCAAAACGGCGGACGGTAAAAAGGGTAGCCCCAAGGGTCGTAATAGTTGTAATAATAGCGTGCTTCTTGAAGCTGCTGCTGGGAGATGTAGTTTTGCCATGCCATTTTGTAGCAGGCTTGGAACATGGGGTCGGAAACTTTATCTATATATTTCAGGCGGAAGGATTTTTGCTGTTCTGTCGTTTGAACGGAGCGGTTGTCCGCCAGCTCAAACTGTTTTTGTATCAATCGGGCGGTTTCGGGGTCGCACTGGGCAGCCAAGTGGATTTGCAGGTTTTGTTCTTCCTGTTTCCGAGCCTGTGCGCGTGCGGCGAGTTGCTCCGGCGTGGCGGCGCAGGCAGTCAGGAAGACGAGGGTGGAGAGCGATAAAAAGCGTAATGGGTTCATGATGTTGCCCCTTTAAGGTGATGATAACCAATGTACGCTGACGGCTGGTCGAGTGCAAGGGGTAAATAGGTAAAGGTCGTCTGAAAACGGGTTTCAGACGACCTTTTTGTTTTGCCGCTTGGATGAAAAGGTTGGGTAAACAGTTTAACCTTTATTGAGTATCTGTTTGTTTTCGCCTTCGCGCCGCAGCTCTTTGGGGAGGACGAAGACGATGCTTTCTTCCGCGCCTTCGCCTTCGCGTATGGTTTCGTGTCCCCATTGCTGTATGGTTTGCAGGACTTCTCTGACTAAAACTTCGGGTGCGGATGCGCCGGCGGTTACGCCGACTTTGTGTTTGCCTTCGAACCATTCGCGTTGCAGGTAGCCGGCGTTGTCGACCATATAGGCATCGACGCCGCGTTGGGCGGCAACTTCGCGCAGGCGGTTGCTGTTGGAAGAGTTGGGCGAGCCGACGACGATGACGATGTCGCATTCTTCCGCCAATTCTTTGACGGCGGTTTGGCGGTTGGTCGTGGCGTAGCAGATGTCTTCTTTGTGCGGGTTGCGGATGTTGGGGAAGCGGGCGTTCAGCGCGGCGATGATGTCTTTGGTTTCATCGACGGACAGGGTGGTTTGGCTGACGTAGGCGAGTTTGTCGGGGTTTTTGACTTGCAGACCGGCGACGTCTTCAACGGTTTCGACCAGCAGCATCCTGCCGGGCGGAAGCTGTCCCATGGTGCCTTCGACTTCGACGTGGCCTTTGTGTCCGATCATGATGATTTCGCAGTCTTGCGCATCGAGGCGGGCGACTTCTTTGTGGACTTTGGTCACGAGCGGGCAGGTGGCATCGAATACGCGGAACCCGCGTTCGGCGGCTTCCTGCTGTACGGCTTTGGAGACGCCGTGTGCCGAGTAAATCAGGATGGCGCCTTTGGGTACGTCGGCAAGGTCTTCGATGAATACCGCGCCTTTTTCACGCAGGTTGTCCACGACGAATTTGTTGTGGACGACTTCGTGGCGGACGTAAACCGGTGCGCCGAATTCTTCCAGCGCGCGCTCGACGATGCTGATGGCGCGGTCAACGCCGGCGCAGAAGCCGCGCGGGTTGGCAAGGATGATGGTTTTTTGGGTCATGTGTATGGTCCGGATTTCAGACGACCTTATGGGTTGTCGGTTGTTGGTTCGTCGGTTGGTTTGGGTTGTTTTTTGTGGAACAGTCCGTCCAAAACCAATAAAACGGCACCGACGCAGATAAAGCTGTCGGCAACATTAAACGCGGGATAATACCAATCCTTCCAGTAAAACAGTAAGAAATCAACCACATGACCGTGAATCAGTCGGTCGATGACGTTACCGAGCGCACCGCCGATAATCATGGCTGCGCCGATTTTGCCCGAAAGGCGGAACTCGTCGCGCAGGATAGCGCGGGCGAGATAGGCGCTGATGACGAGTGCCAGCCCTAAGAAAAAGAATTTCTGCCAGCCGCCTTGGTCGGAAAGAAAGCTGAACGCTGCGCCGGGGTTGTAGGCAAGGGTCAGGTCGAAGAAAGAGGGGATGATATTGAGGCGCTCGCCTTCTTGGAAGTGGGCGAGGATTTCCCATTTGGTCAGTTGGTCAAGCGCGATGCCGACCAGTGCAATCAGCAGGTAGGCGGTTTTTTTGGAAAGAGAGGAAGACATTTGGTTGAAGCTGCCTGAATAAAAACAAAGCGACTATTTTACCCGAAAGCGCAAAAGCCGTGTTTCAAAAGGTCGTCTGAAAACCTTTTATTACAGGGCGAGACGCAGGGTTTTGCAGGGTTATCGCAAAACCGCGTAAACGCTGCGCGCAAAAACACTGTCATACGTAAAACAAGGTTTATTTGCTTGATAGGGTGTTGCCTTGCCGATAACATGGCGGCGTTTTTATATGCCTTCCCCGAAAGGATACAGTATGGCTAAAACAAAATCTTTATTGGCAACCGGCATTTTGGCGCTTTTCTCAGCCACCGCTTTCGCCGCCCCGCTTCCTGCCGAAATTTACCTTCCCGCAGGCGCGCATACGGTTAAAGCCGACCGTCAGGGCAACGGCGAATTCGAATACGAAGCCGAGCTGCCCGCACGCGGCAACCCGATTCCGTCTTTGGCGAAAAAAGTCATCGCCCACGCGCGCAGCAAAGGTTTTCATGTGGTCGAATCTGAAATCAAACACGATGATGCCGATTTGAAATTCAAACGCGGCAGACAAGAATTGGACGTCTCCATCGAAAATAAAGGACACGGCCACATCGAATACAAAGCTGATTTAGACTTGGACAAACGCTAAATCGAGAAATACCGGAAAGGTCGTCTGAAAAGAGGTTTCAGACGACCTTTTTGTTTGGTTGGATAAACAGAACTAAACGGTAGAGCAAGGCGTTTACTGCGGTTTAGGTCAAAGCCGAATCATGCCGTATCGTTTTATTTGCCCCCGCAATGTTTTGTTTTACTGTAAAACACGGTAAAATCCGCGCTCAACACAATATTGAGACAAAACAGTACCGAAATAAATGGTGTTGTCCGATCTCAAATAAAAAATATTGACGCAATCACTACAATGCCAACATTCCACATTGCAAAGATCATGAAAAAAACACTCTTACTCCTCTCTCTTTTCACTATGTCTGCGGCAGAAGCCGCTGATGCCCCGCCCAAAATTCCAAACCAGCCTGCCCCCGAGTTGCAGGTCAAAACGGCAGAACCTGCCCCCTTCGAAGAAGAGGCGGTCAAACCTGCCGCCGAAACGTCGTCTGAAAAAGTCGTGAACGTCGATGCCAAAACCCTGCTCGACAATCCCCAATTACTTTCTCGTGCCATGTATTCCGCCGTTGTGTCGCGCAACATCGCGGGCATCAAAGTCGTCCTGCCGATTTACGAACAATGGTCGGGACACGATAAAAACATGGCGCTCTACGCGCACGGACTGGTTGCCCAAAACGACGGCAAAATGAAAGAAGCCATCGGGTATTACCGTCAATTTATCGCCGAAAACCCCGATGCCCCCGTCGTCCGCTGGCAGCTTGCCACCGCTTTGTTTGAAGACAAGCAAAACGAAGCCGCCGCCGACCAGTTCGACAAACTCAAAACAGAAGCCAACCTGCCCGAGCCGCTCGTCAAAGGCATTGAGTCTTACCGAAAAGCATTGCGCGAGCGCGATTCGTGGAAATTCAACGCCGGTTTGAGCGTAACCCGCGAACAAAATATCAACCAAGCGCCCAGCCGCCGCACATACGGCAACTGGACTTTCCCCGAACCTATCGATGCCACCGCCATCAACTACCAACTTGGCGCAGAGAAAAAATGGTCGCTGCCCAAAGGCTGGTACGCTACGGCAGGCGCGGATACCTACGGCAAAGTTTATCCCGAACGAACCAAGTATAACGACTTGACCACCCGCTTCTCAGTAGGCGCAGGCTACGCCGACCAGCGCAACGACATCGGCTTGACCCCGTTCCACGAACGCCGCTTCTACGGCAACGATCCGTACACCTACTCCAGCGGTGCGCGCCTGCACTTCAACCGCTGGTGGCAGCCTAAGCTGCAAACCTTGAGCGCCGTTGAAATGGGTCGTCTGAAAAACACCCGCCGCGCCAAATCCGACAACAACAACCGCCTGCTGAGCAATTCCGTCGTCTATTACCGAAACGCCCGTCAATACTGGGTCGGCGGTTTCGATATCTATCAGGAACGCAATAAAGAAGACAAATCGGACAGCTTCGACCGTTACAGCCTCCGTACCGCATGGGGGCAGGAATGGGGCAAAGGGCTGTCCACCATGTTGCGCCTGAGTGCGGCGCAACGCCGTTATCAAACGCCCAGCCTTTTGAGCGGTCAGGAAAACCGCCGCGATAAAGAAGCGGATATTTCGCTCGCCGTGTGGCACCGCGCTTTCCACTTCAAAGGCATCACCCCGCGCCTGACCGTCGCCCATCACAAAACATGGAGCAACGACAAATATAATGAATACGGCAAAACCAGAATGTTTGTCGAGTTCAGCAAAACGTTCTGATTGTGTTTGGTTTGAATAATAAAAGGTCGTCTGAAATTTTTCAGACGACCTT
>NZ_KV789513.1:0-9631 GCF_001807625.1 Neisseria sp. HMSC03D10 | reverse complement strand
AAAGGTCGTCTGAAATTTTTCAGACGACCTTTAGCTTTTTATTTGCGTAAGGGCGGATTGTGTAAATTTTTGAAAGAATAAATCTAAAATTATATTTCGATAGTTTACATTGTTGTTGGGCTAGCGGTTTATTTCCAAAAGGATTTTGAAAATATGGTTGGTTGAATAGGGGCTTGAGGATTGGGAAACAAGGTAGGGCGGTCGGTTATTTTGACTGGTTTGGGGCGGGGTTTTCACTTACAATCAAACAAGGTTTACGTATGGCAACATTTCTCCGTTCAATGTCAGGATGGGTCGCAGGCGTTTTCTGTTTGACTTCTCGGCATTGTGCGGGCGTGTTTGTTCGGGCTTTTGTCTGTAAGAAAAACAAGGAAAAACAATGCGCCGCTTACCAATTTTATCCCTCATCTTATTCCCTACTTTGTCGCACGCTGCTGATTTTGACGGCGCGTCGCTCAGTCTGTTTTGGGGTGCGCCGTTTGCGTTAATTCTTTTGTCTATTGCGTTGGGGCCGCTCTTTTTCGCACATACTTGGCACCACCATTTCGGCAAGATTACGGCGTTTTGGACGCTGCTGTTTTTGGTTCCGTTCGCCGTTGTGTTCGGTTTCGGGGCGGGTGTGCATACGGTTGCCCATGCGTTGGTTGAGGAATATATCCCCTTTATCCTGCTGCTTTTGGCTTTGTACACGATTTCGGGCGGGATTTTGGTTTGGGGTAAGCTGCACGGTACGCCCGCGCTGAATACTGGGTTGTTGGCGGCGGGTACGGTGATGGCTTCCTTTATGGGAACGACCGGTGCGGCGATGCTGATGATTCGTCCGCTGCTGAAAGCAAATCATTACCGAAAGAAAAAAGTACATATCGTTGTATTTTTTATATTTTTGGTGGCAAACATCGGCGGCGGTCTGACGCCGTTGGGCGATCCTCCGCTGTTTTTGGGCTTCTTGAAGGGCGTGGATTTCATGTGGACGGTGAAACACATGTTGATGCCCGTATTGATCAGTACGGTTGTGCTGTTGCTGGTGTTTTATATTATCGACAGCCGCTATCACGCGCGTGAAACTACTGCGGAACAGGTTCAGCAGGAAGAGGAAGTCGAGGAAGATTTGCGGATTGCCGGTAAATGGAATTTTCTGCTGCTGGCGGGCGTGGTCGGTGCGGTTTTGTTGTCCGGCTTGTGGAAGCCCGATCATCCGGGATTTGAGATTTTGGGCAGCCACTATGCGTTGCAAAATTTGGTGCGCGATCTGATTTTGCTGGTGCTGACCATTGTTTCGCTGTTGATTACGCCCAAGCAGGTTAGGGCGGGTAATGAATTCAATTTCGACCCGATTGCCGAAGTGGGCAAGCTGTTTTTAGGTATTTTCATTACGATTTCCCCTGTTTTGGCGATTTTGAAGGCGGGCGAAGCGGGGGCGCTGGGTTCGGTGGTATCGTTGGTACATGATGCTTCGGGCAATCCGATTAATACGATGTATTTCTGGATGAGCGGTTTGTTGTCCGCATTTTTGGATAATGCGCCGACTTATTTGGTGTTCTTCAATATGGCGGGCGGCGATGCTCAGGCTCTGATGACGGGGCATTTGTTCCATTCGCTGCTGGCTATATCCATGGGTTCGGTGTTTATGGGCGCGCTCACTTATATCGGTAATGCGCCGAACTTTATGGTTAAAGCGATTGCCGAGCAGCGCGGTATCCCGATGCCGACTTTCTTTGGTTATATGATGTGGTCGGTAGGGGTATTGATTCCGTTGTTTATACTGCATACGCTGATTTTCTTTGTTTGGCAGTTGTTCTGATACTTGCCTGCCCTTAAAAGGTCGTCTGAAAACCTAATTCTTGTGATTCGGTTTTCAGACGACCTTTTTGTATTCTGACGCTTGTTTCGAAGGGATTAATTTTGGGCATCAATATTGTAACTTTAAATCAGGACAAGGCGACGAAGCCGAAGACATTACAAATAGTACGGCCAAGGCGAGGCAACGCCGTACTGGTTTAAAGTTAATCCACTATAATTTTATTGGAGGGCTGATTTGCGCGGGATTCGGGGCAGGAAGCTGGAAAAAATCTTCGTAAATCTGACATAAGGCGGGCTGTTCCTGCTAAAATCAAACATTTTACAGTTTTCATTTAATTGTTGTTTTCCGTAAGTAAGGCTTTACTTTCAGACGACCTCCCCATGCTTTGCCATTTCAAACGTCGTCTGAAAAGTTGGAACATTTTATTCTGTTTAACTCATCACAAGTAATGCAAATCTATGATTAAAATCAAAAAAGGCCTAGACCTGCCCATCGCGGGCAGACCAGAGCAAGCCGTTTACGACGGTCCGGCCATTACCGAAGTCGCGTTGCTTGGCGAAGAATATGCCGGTATGCGCCCCTCGATGAAAGTCAAGGAAGGCGATGCCGTCAAAAAAGGCCAAGTGCTGTTTGAAGACAAGAAAAATCCGGGCGTGGTGTTTACTGCGCCGGCTTCCGGCAAAATCGCTGCGATTCACCGCGGCGAAAAGCGCGTGCTTCAGTCGGTCGTGATTGCCGTTGAAGGCGATGACGAAATCGAGTTCGAACGCTACGCGCCCGATGCGTTGGCAAACTTAAGCGGCGAAGAAGTGCGCCGCAATCTGATTCAATCCGGTTTGTGGACTGCGCTGCGCACCCGTCCGTTCAGCAAAATCCCCGCGGTCGATGCCGAGCCGTTCGCCATTTTCGTCAATGCGATGGACACCAATCCGCTGGCGGCAGACCCTGTGGTCGTCATCAAAGAAGCCGCTGAGGATTTCAGACGAGGTTTGCTGGTGTTGAGCCGTCTGACCGAACGCAAAATCCATGTTTGTAAAGCAGCCGGTGCGGACGTGCCGTCTGAAAACGTCGCCAACATTGAAATACATGAATTCGGCGGCCCTCATCCCGCGGGTTTGAGCGGTACACACATTCATTTCATCGAGCCTGTCGGCGCAAATAAAACTGTTTGGACCATCAATTATCAAGACGTAATTGCCATCGGACGTTTGTTCGTAACAGGTCGTCTGAATACCGAGCGCGTGGTTGCTTTGGGCGGCCCGCAAGTCAACAAACCGCGCCTCTTGCGTACCGTTTTGGGTGCGAAGGTGTCGCAAATTACCGCCGGCGAATTGGTTGACGCGGACAACCGCGTGATTTCCGGTTCGGTATTGAACGGCGCGATTGCACAAGGTGCGTATGATTATTTGGGACGCTACCACAATCAGATTTCCGTTATCGAAGAAGGCCGCAGCAAAGAGCTGTTCGGCTGGGTTGCGCCGCAGCCGGACAAATACTCGATTACGCGTACGACCCTCGGTCATTTCCTGAAAAACAAACTCTTCAAGTTCACGACAGCCGTCAACGGCGGCGACCGCGCTATGGTTCCCATCGGTACTTACGAGCGCGTGATGCCGCTGGACATCCTGCCTACCTTGCTTTTGCGCGATTTAATCGTCGGCGATACCGACAGCGCGCAGGCTTTGGGTTGCTTGGAATTGGACGAAGAAGACCTCGCTTTGTGCAGCTTCGTCTGCCCGGGTAAATACGAATACGGCCCGCTGTTGCGCAAAGTGCTGGAAACCATTGAGAAGGAAGGCTGATTATGGGCTTGAAACATTTTCTGGAAAAAATCGAACCGCACTTCCTGCCGGGCGGCAAACATGAAAAATGGTATGCCCTCTATGAAGCTGCGGCGACGATTTTCTACACATCCGGTGCGGTAACGCGCAAAGCGGCGCACGTCCGCGACGCGCTCGACTCCAAACGCATGATGATTTTGGTGTGGCTGGCTTTGTTCCCCGCCATGTTCTTTGGTATGTACAACGTCGGCGCGCAGGCATTCGGCGCGCTGACGCCTGATTTGCTGCAACAAAGCATAGCCAACGACTGGCACTACGCCCTTGCCAACGCTTTGGGCATTAATATGTCGTCTGAAGCGGGCGTGTTGGGCAAAATGCTGTTCGGCGCGATTTACTTCCTGCCGATTTACGCGACCGTATTTGCCGTTGGCGGTTTCTGGGAAGTTTTGTTCGCCACCGTGCGTAAACATGAAATCAACGAGGGTTTCTTCGTTACTTCGATTCTGTTTGCCTTAATCGTTCCGCCTACGCTGCCTCTGTGGCAGGCCGCCTTGGGTATTACCTTCGGCGTGGTGGTTGCGAAAGAAGTGTTCGGCGGTACGGGTAAAAACTTTATGAACCCCGCGCTGGCAGGTCGTGCCTTCTTGTTCTTCGCCTATCCTGCGAATATTACCGGCGACACCGTTTGGACGGCGGTTGACGGCTATTCCGGCGCAACTGCGCTGGCGCAATGGGCAGCACACGGTTCGGAAGGTCTGAAAAATGCTGTTACCAATCAATCCATCACTTGGATGGATGCGTTTATCGGTAACGTGCCCGGTTCTATCGGCGAAGTATCCACTTTGGCGCTTTTAATCGGCGGCGCGTTTATCGTTTTTGCCCGCATCGCTTCTTGGCGCATTATTGCCGGTGTGATGATCGGTATGATTGCCATGTCTTCGCTGTTTAATGTTATCGGTTCGGACACCAACCCGATGTTCAGCATGCCTTGGTACTGGCATCTGGTCGTCGGCGGCTTCGCCATCGGTATGCTGTTTATGGCGACCGACCCTGTTTCTGCTTCCTTTACCAATGTCGGCAAATGGTGGTACGGCGCGCTAATCGGTGTGATGTGCGTGTTAATCCGCGTGGTCAATCCGGCTTACCCTGAAGGCATGATGTTGGCGATTCTGTTTGCCAACCTGTTTGCCCCGATTTTCGACTATTTCGTCGCACAAGCGAACATCAAACGCAGAAAGGCGCGCAGCAATGGCTAAGAAATTCGATAAAGACAGCTTCAGCGGCACGCTGATTGTGGTGTTGGCGGTCAGCCTGATTTGCTCGGTCATCGTGGCGGGCGCGGTTGTCGGCTTGAAACCGGTGCAGGAAAAACAAAAGGTTCAGGACAAGCAAAGCTACATCCTGAGCGTTGCCGGTTTGCTCGATAAAAATACCGACATCAGCAAAACCTTTGCCGACCGCATCGAACAACGCGTGGTCGATTTGGCGACTGGCGAATATGTGAAAGACGCGCCGAAAGACTTCAGTGCGCGCGTTGCCGCCAAAGACCCCGCGCAAAGCATCCAAATCAAACCTGAAGACGATTTGGCAGGCATCAAAAGCCGCGCCAAATACACCGAAGTTTATTTGGTAAAAGGCGATGACGGCAAAGTCAGCCAAATCATCCTGCCTATGCACGGCAACGGTTTGTGGTCAGTGATGTACGGCTTCGTCGCCATCCAACCAGACGGCAATACCATCAACGGCATCACCTACTACGACCAAGGCGAGACTCCGGGCTTGGGCGGCGAAATCGGCAATCCGTTGTGGCAACAAAAATTCGTCGGCAAAAAACTCTTTGACGAACAAGGCAAACTTGCCCTGCACGTCGGCAAAGGCGCAGGTTCCGATAAAGAACACGGCGTAGATGCACTCTCCGGTGCATCGCTGACTTCCAAAGGCGTACAAGGCTCGTTCGACTACTGGTTCGGCGAAAACGGCTATATCCCCTACCTGAACAAATTGAAATCAGCAGGAGCACAATAATGGCTGATATGAAACGCTTGAAACATTTAATGTTTTCACCCTTTATCGACAACAACCCGATTGCCTTGCAGGTTTTGGGTATTTGTTCGGCGCTGGCGGTTACCACCAAACTTCAGACGGCCATCGTGATGGGTATTTCCGTCAGTTTAGTAACCGGTTTTTCCAGCTTCTTTATCTCGCTGGTGCGCAACTACATCCCGAACAGCATCCGCATTATCGTGCAGATGGCGATTGTCGCGTCGCTGGTTACGCTGGTTGACCAATTATTGCAGGCCTATGCCTACGAATTGTCCAAACAGCTCTCTGTATTCGTCGGTCTGATTATTACCAACTGTATCGTGATGGGTCGTGCCGAAGCCTTCGCCATGAAAGAGCCGCCGCTGGAAAGCTTGGTAGACGGTATCGGTCAAGGTGCGGGTTACGGCATGTTGCTGATTATCATCGCCAGCATCCGTGAATTGATCGGTTCGGGCAAACTCTTTGGTTACACCATTTTCCAAACCGTACAGGATGGCGGCTGGTATCAAACCAACGGCCTCTTTCTGCTGGCACCGAGCGCGTTCTTCATCATCGGCTTTTTGATTTGGGGTTTGCGCACATGGAAACCCGAACAGGCGGAGAAATAAGACATGGAACACTACTTAAGCCTTTTTGTGAAATCCGTCTTCATTGAAAACATGGCGCTGTCCTTCTTCTTGGGCATGTGTACTTTCTTGGCGGTATCGAAAAAAGTATCCACCGCATTCGGCTTGGGCGTTGCCGTTACCTTCGTACTCGGTCTGTCCGTCCCTGCCAACCAGCTCGTTTACTCGCTGCTCAAAGACGGCGCGATTGTCGAAGGCGTGGATTTGACCTTCCTGAAATTCATCACCTTCATCGGCGTGATTGCGGCTTTGGTGCAGATTTTGGAAATGTTCTTGGACAAATTCTTCCCCGCCCTCTATAACGCGTTGGGTATTTACCTGCCGCTGATTACCGTAAACTGCGCGATTTTCGGTGCCGTTTCGTTTATGGCGCAACGCGAGTACAACTTCGGCGAATCCGTCGTGTATGGTTTCGGCGCGGGTTTGGGCTGGATGTTGGCGATTGTCGCTTTGGCGGGCATTACCGAAAAAATGAAATATTCGGACGCACCCAAAGGCCTCAAAGGACTGGGCATCACCTTCATCTCCGCCGGCCTGATGGCGATGGCGTTTATGTCGTTCTCCGGCATCCAGTTATAAGAAAGGATTCGGCATGGAAATTATTTTAGGTATCGTGATGTTTACCGTCATCGTCTTGGCTTTGGCACTGATGATTCTGTTTGCCAAATCCAAGCTGGTGAGTGAAGGCGACATCACCATCAAAGTCAATGATGAAAAAGAGCTGACTATGCCCGCCGGCGGCAAACTGTTGGGAGCGCTTGCCAGCCAAGGCATCTTCGTTCCCTCCGCCTGCGGTGGCGGCGGTTCGTGCGGACAATGCCGCGTTGTCGTGAAAAGCGGCGGCGGCGACATTCTGCCGACCGAGTTGTCCCACATCAGCAAACGCGAAGCACGCGAAGGCTGCCGTCTGTCTTGTCAGGTTAACGTCAAAACCGACATGGACATCGAAGTACCGGAAGAAGTGTTCGGCGTGAAAAAATGGGAATGCACCGTCATCTCCAATGACAACAAAGCCACGTTCATTAAAGAACTCAAGCTTGCCATTCCTGAAGGCGAAGAAGTTCCCTTCCGCGCCGGCGGCTACATCCAAATCGAAGCCCCGCCGCACACCGTTGCCTACAAAGACTTTGACATTCCTAAGGAATATCACGAAGACTGGGACAAATACAATCTGTGGCAATACGTTTCCAAAGTGGACGAGCCGATTTTGCGCGCCTACTCCATGGCTTCGTATCCAGAAGAAAAAGGCATCATTATGCTGAACGTGCGTATCGCCACGCCGCCTCCGCGCGTACCCGATGCGCCTCCGGGACAAATGTCGTCCTACATTTGGTCGCTCAAACCCGGCGACAAAGTAACCATCTCCGGCCCGTTCGGCGAATTCTTCGCCAAAGACACCGATGCCGAAATGGTATTCATCGGCGGCGGTGCAGGTATGGCGCCGATGCGCTCCCACATTTTCGACCAGTTGAAACGTTTGAACTCCAAACGCAAAATCACCTTCTGGTACGGCGCACGTTCCAAACGTGAAATGTTCTATGTTGAAGACTTCGACCAACTCGCAGCAGAGTTCCCGAACTTCACATGGCACGTCGCCTTGTCCGACCCGCTGCCGGAAGACAACTGGGACGGTTACACAGGCTTCATTCACAACGTGGTTTATGAAAACCATCTGAAAAACCATGAAGCACCGGAAGACTGCGAATTCTATATGTGCGGCCCGCCGATCATGAACCAGTCCGTCATTAAAATGCTCAAAGACTTGGGCGTGGAAGATGAAAACATCCTCTTGGATGACTTCGGCGGTTAAAATTTGACCTCAAATGCAAAAGGAAGAAACTTCGGTTTCTTCCTTTTTTTGTTTAGATTAAAGATGAAGGTCGTCTGAAAACAGGGAAACGGGTTTCGTTAAAATTTTCAGACGACCTTTGGACTTTTCAGGAAGATAGCATTGTTCTCACTTATGTTGAGAATTATTTGGCTATATTGTTCATGATGAACGATTCAGACGAGCTGTAAGATGTTTGACAATGTTATCTGCTGCTTGACGTTTATCTGTTTCTGGGAATGAAATCTCATTTTCGTCATCAATAATGGTGATTTGATTAGTCGTTTTTCCCATTGACTGGGAAATTTGATTTGCAACCAGCATCGGGATATTTTTCCTGATTCTTTTGACTTTGGCATACTCTAGGACGCGTTCGCTTTCAGCAGCAAACCCAACACAAAAGGGAGGGTTAGGTAAAGAAGCAATGGAAGCGAGAATATCAGGGTTTTCCGTTAATTCGATAACAGGAACTTTACCGGAACCATCTTTTTTCATTTTTTGGGAACTGCTATTTTTCACCTTATAGTCAGCAACAGCTGCAACGGAGATAAATACATCTTGGTTGGTAATATGATTGTGAACAGCACGGAACATTTCTTCAGCACTTACGGCTTGTTCTGTATGAAAAAGCCCGGTTGGAATAGTAGTTTGGAGTTGCCCATAAATCAGAGTTACTTTAGCCCCTGCAGCCCTGCATGCCCGTGCTAAAGCCATACCCATCTGTCCGCTAGAGATGTTTGTAATACCGCGTACGGGGTCGATGGCTTCAAACGTTGCTCCGGCTGTAATTAAAATACGTTTGCCTAATAAGATTTTAGGTACCCATAAGTCGGAAATTAAATCAGCCAAATCAGCTGCTTCAAGCATTCGGCCAAGTCCAATTTCCCCACAGGCCTGTTCGCCATACGCCGGCTGGAAGACGGTAATACCGTCTGAACGCAGCTGTTCGATATTGCGCAGATTGGCAGGGTTGTTCCACATTTCTACATTCATGGCGGGAGCAACTGCTAAAGGACATTTCCGTGCAGCAACAAGATTGGTCAGGAGGTTATCGGCAATGCCATTGGAAATTTTTGCAATCGTATTGGCTGTTGCAGGAGCAATGACCAGTGCATCTGCCTCACGTGTTAAATTAATATGAGCCATGCCATTTCCTAAGCCATTTTCATGCATATCAGTTAGAACAGGATTTCCGCTTAAAGCCTGAAAAGTCAGTGGTGAAATAAATTCGGTTGATGTTTTGCTCATTACCACACTGATTGAATGCCCCTGTTTTTTCAGCAAGCGTACCAACTCGCAAGACTTATAAGCGGCAATGCCGCCACTAATACCCAAGAGAATATGTTTACTCATGATTAAAATACATGTTCAAAATAGGTTTATACTAACATGGATAAAGAGTAAACAAGCAATTTTGAGGAGAGTCTATATATGTCAACGAGGCGATGCGATATTCGGGAGGGTAAATATTTTCTGAATGAGCAAGATTGGTAAAATATGATGCGAGATTGAATAACATAAGGAGACCTTTGCAAAATTCCCCAAAATCCCC
>NZ_KV789512.1:10761-11124 GCF_001807625.1 Neisseria sp. HMSC03D10 | reverse complement strand
GAAGGTGCTCATGAGAAAGCCCCTAAATGTCTGAGTAGGAATTTAGGGGATTTTGGGAAATTTTGCAAAGGTCTCTTATAGTGGATTAATTTTAAAACCGGTCGGGCGTTGTCCTGTCTTGATTCAGTATGAAGTTAATTTGTTGTAAATATTTGAATAAAAGAGGTTTTATTTATTATTTTAAAAAATCGATTAGCACTCAAACCATCGTAATTTTGCCCGTTGTATAACCATTTTGATAAGCGGTATGAATTTGATATTTAATGGTAGTTACTAATTTATTTATTTTTTGATATGATAAGTAAATTTTTTAAAAAGGTAAAAACTATGAAAGGTATAGTGGATTAAATTTAAATCAGGACA
>NZ_KV789512.1:0-10741 GCF_001807625.1 Neisseria sp. HMSC03D10 | reverse complement strand
CCGTACTGGTTTAAAGTTAATCCACTATATTATCAGGCTGGGAGATTCGACTACTCATGGAGGCGTTGTGGTTCAAGCGTCTTCGGATATGGTCATTGAAGGAAAGCCTGCCGCTCTGGTAGGCGATTTGGTTTCTTGCCCCATACCTGGGCATGGAACCAATCCGATTATCGAAGGCAGTCAATATATGTCGTTTAAAGGGCGCGATGTCGCTGTGGACGGTTGTAAAACTGCATGCGGCTGCGCTTTGATCAGCAGTATGCCGACTGTCGGAAGCGACTAAGGGGAATGGAATCTGCACGGAGTTAAAGTGCCGGGTTGTCTGAAATAAGATACAAAATTGCATAATCCTTTTAGTGTCACAGGTTTTTAGGGGCGCATGCCTGATTCGGGGCAGGTTTGGCAAAAAGCCTTTCATCTTAATAATTCAAAAGTTCTGATATTCAAAATACAGATTAAGTTTTTAGATTTTAAGTTTATTTTTCGGAAGTTATTATGAAGCCAATTTTTACTGGCATAGTGGTTATTATTCTAAGCATCGTCAGTGCAGTCTTACTCTACTTTTTAGGTCATAAATTCGGAATTGATACATCTGCAGCCAAAGCGGTTGTTTGGGCATGTATCACAGTAGTGACCTCGTTGATATTCTTTATCCCTCTGTTGACGCGAATGCTTTGGTCAGGCGTGTCCGACAGACATTCCAATTTGAAGCATCTGAATCCCGAAGATTTAAGCGGTGACAGTGCGGAATCTACCCATTTGATCGGTGTGTCGGAACGCTGGGAGCAGTTGAGACATATCCACTTGCTGACCAAGCAATATAAAAAACATCGTAAGCCTTGGATTTTTGTGGTCACCCAAGACACTGCCTTGCTGGAAGCCTCTTTACCGGATATCCGCCGTCAGTTGTGGGTGGAAACCGCACCGGCTATTTGGATTGATGCACAAGCCATGGAGCCTGCAGGCGGTTGGCAATATCTGAGGGGCGTGGGTAAACGTCCTGCCGAAGGCATTGTTTCGCTTCAGGCAAAATCCTCAATTCACGAAAATGCTGCGCAATTGACCGAGTTAATGAAAAAGCTCGGATGGAAGCTGCCGATTAATCAGGTGTATCTGACCAATGAAACCGATGAAATGCCATCAGCCATCAGCCATGCTTTGAAATATGGTTCGACTGTATCAGCAACGGAGTTGGCGAAAGAATTGGATCAGTTTGCCAACCAGTTGGCAGCATTGGGTACGCAGCTAATTGAGGAAGATTTGCGCCAAACACCTATTGCAAAACTGTCTGCCACCTTGCCCTCCCAAAGTCAGGCTTTGGCGGATCATATTGCTGCTGAAAAACGGAGTTTGGGAAAACTGGATACAGTTGCCGGCGTTTCGTTTATTCAAACCAATAATCCTGAACAATCAGGAGATCTGATTTACCGTGCGTTTAATGATCTGTCTGTTTTGGGTTCTGGTAAGAAACTGCATTTGTCCAAAACGGAAAAAACTTATCTGGCGATGAGTGCCGTAGCTTTGTTGGTCGGTAGTGTGTTTGCAGTGGGGGCACACAGCAGTTATCAAGATATAGGTCGTCTGAATGCTGATTTGGAAAGCATTCAGAAGGCAAAATCACGCTCGGAAAAAGTTGCAGCATTAGTCAAGCTGCAACAGAGTATTACCGAAATGGAATCCGGCAGGGATTTCTTGCAATATACAGCCAAGTTCTTGGGCTATGAACATAGAAAAGAGTTGTTGGCTGCCGCGTATCGTAAATACGGTATTTTGGTTAAAGATGTCGTCAGCCGCCCGGCTACCGTATTCTTTGCGAATAAGTTGGATGGTTTGACTATGCTCGAAGGGCAGATTCCGGACGACTTCGAACTGCAAGACAGTTCTTATCAAGACTTGAAAGCATATTTGATGATGACATCTCATGTGGAGAAAACCAAAGACAAAAAAGATGCTGAATTCCTGACGAAAAAGTTGGTGGAAATGCTTTCAGCACAGAATGTTTCTGCCAAAGATGCACAGATTTTGGCTCAATTCTTCGTACCACGCATGGCCACCCATTCCGGTTGGCTTGAGACGGAGCAGTCTGAATTGGTATCACGAAGCCGTCAGATTTTAGTGGATTGGATCAACCGTGACCAAGGCAGTGAGCAGTTATACAAACGCATCGTACAAGGTACGGATGCCAAGCTGAAAACCATTACATTGGCAGAGCTGCTGAATAAGGATTTGAAAGGCATTTGGAATGTTGGTAAACCTTTGCCTCGCGTGTATACAATCGAAGGCTGGGAAAAATACATCAAACCTGCTTTGGAGCAAGCTGCCAACGACAGTAAGAGTAACGATTGGGTGCTGGGTGGAAATCTGCATCAGGCATCGGTGACGGAAGCGGCTATTAACAGTTTGAAAGAACGTTATTTCAAAGAATATGCTGCTGCCTGGTATGACATGATGAACAGCATTACATGGCAGCCTAGGGCGACTAATTTGGACTCGGTAAACCAACTTCATGTTTATGCGGATCCCAAACGCTCGCCATTAGTGGCATTGTTTCATGCCATAAAAGAAAGCAGCCAGTTGGATAGCAAAAAAATCGACGTGAATCCAGCGGTTACCGATGCTGCAAAACGTGCAGCGGCAAGACAGCTGTCTGCACGCTCGCGTAGGGTTGCTGATACGGTACTAAATTCACAAGCTGAACACATCAATGCTTTGGAAGGTAAAGTCAATGATTATCTGGCAGGACCGTTGGAAGCAGAATTTGAAACCTTGTTGCAATTGATTGATGCACAAATCAATCCTAAGAGCGATTTGAGCCTGCAACGCTACCTTGAGCGAGTGACGACCATTAAACAACGCTTGATTCAAATGGCGTCTTCTTCCGATACCGGTGGTGTAGCCAGATCGGCCGTGCAAGGTGTTTTGAACGGCGGAGACAATGAATTTCTTGAAGGTATGCAGTATGCGCGTTTGATTGAAGCTGGTGTGGGCGACAGATTGCTGCCGTTTGCGCGCAACGTTTTTGTCTTGCCATTTAATTCCGTATGGGATTCGATTGCAGGTGTGGCCCAAAAAGACATCAATAATCTGTGGGCAAGCAATTTTGTTAATCCTATGCAGTCTGAATTGGGCGGCAGATATCCGTTTGCCAAATCAGAAACCGAAGTTTCGATTCCCGTATTGGCAAAATACTTGGATATCAACAAAGGCGCATTGAATCAGTTTATAACGACCCAATTGGCAGGTGTTTTGACCAAACAAGGCAATCAATGGATTGTGGCACCGGGAAGCGAATTGAAAGTCAATCCGGGATTGTTGCAACAGCTGAATAAATTGAGTGCGATTTCTGAGGATTTCTTCGTCAACGGAGAAGGTGGTTACAGCTTTGAGCTTAAGCCGACGTCTACTCAGGGGATTGTTCAATTCGACTTGGTTGTTGATGGTCAATCATTGAATTATTTCAACCAACAGACAGAGTGGAAGCCATTCAAATGGCCGGGTGATGTCAGCAATGCCGGTTTGCGTATTTCTTGGGAAACCGAGGCAGAAGGTATGCGTAAAACTCAGGAAATCAGCGGACGTTTCGGTTTCATCCGTATGCTTGAAAAATCCAGGGTTACACCGATTGATGGAAGTACCTATTTGGTTGAGTTCCCACTGGAAAAAGACAAATTGATGCGCTTCTATATGCGGACCAATTCCGGTAAAGGACCGTTGGGACTGCTGGATCTGAAAAATATCCATCTGCCGAATAAGATTTTTGAGGTTAAATAATGATGACATTACCCCAATGGGTAAAGCCGATACTCGGTGATGAAGGTACATCTATCACCGATAACAATATCCATCGCTGGCAAGAATGGTTGGAGCCTGTTTCAGACGACCATCCTTGCGGCGAGGATGTTGCCTATACAGATGATTTTGAAGCCATCAAAATTGAGTTGGCCAAACTTTCGGGTATGGACTACCGATTGATTTTGGATGCTTCAGAACGCTTGCTGAAGCGTGAATCTAAAGACCTGAGGGTAGCAACCTATTACATTTTTGCCTCGCTGAGAGACAGAGGCTTGGCAGGTTTTTCAGACGGCTTGGAGATTTTGTGCGGGTTGCTGCAAAAATTCGATCAGTCGCTATGGCCGAAAAAGCCTGTACAAAAACGTAATGCATTAAATTGGTTGTCCGGCGAAAGGGTGCTGGATACGCTTAAGAACGTGGGATTATCCGATTCTACGGAACTTAAGCGGACATTATCGGCTTTGATGTCGTTGCAACATTACTTTGAGGGATGGGAAGAGGTAGTACGCCCCAGCTTATTTCCATTGTTGCAATATTTTGAAGAGTCATCTGTTCGTTTTTCATCTTCTCCAACAAGTTCAAGCCAAAATCAGGAGACCAGTGCGCCTGTTGAGCAAGTGGCAACGCCGCAAATTCATCAAGAGAGTCGAGGGTCGTCTGAAAGTCTGACTGTCACAAAGGTTAACTCTTCTAAAGCCTTGCTTGACCAAGTCAGGATTAACGCTGCCTACTTGAGAGAACAGGATGATGGTTATTGGTCTGCAAACAAGATGATTCGGGCTGTCCGTTGGGGCGGATTGAACGGCATTCCTCCGCATCAAAACGGTCAGACGCGGTTGAAGGCTCCAAGGGCAGATTTATTGGCAAATCTGAATCGTTTGATTCAGGAGCAGCAATGGCGCGATTTGCTCGATAAAGTGGAAGCGGCTTTTTTGGAAGGTGCTAATCACTATTGGCTGGATTTGCAATATTACACATGGCAAGGTCAGCAGGCATTGGGTGGTTTATATCTTTCCCAAGTTGATTCATCGCTATTTGAGTTGAAATCCTTCTTGACCCGATGCGAAGGCCTGACCGGCTTGAGTTTTGATAACGGATTCCCGTTCGTATCGGCTGATACGCTTAAATGGCTGGAAGAAAAGGTCATGTCGTCCGCGCGCAAGCAGACGAGTAGTCAAGCCATTCAAAAAGCAGTGTTAGCGTCGCCATCTCAGACAGAAAATCAAGAAAGTTACTGGCAACAGGCGCTGTTGCAAACACAAGAACACGGTTTAGACGCTGCATTTGCTTGGTTGGAAACATTACCGGAGTGGCAGACAGGTTCGGGGCAGGTTAAGAAATGGGTGATGATGGCTCGGTTGGCTGTAAGCGCCCAAAAGGCGGACTGGGCAGTGAAACTGTTGGAACAGGCTTCGAAGCAGATGCAAGTGTTGACAGTTAAAGAGTGGGACAGACATTTTACGTTTGAAGTGTATGCTCTTTGGTATCAACTATTAAGTGAAAACCTTGATAATAAAGATATTGAGGCAGTCGGACAGCTCGAATTTTTACGGACAGAGTTGATGCAGGCAGATGTTGTCCGTGCATTGGAATTAATTTATTAAGCATATATTATGTCAGATCCCACATTACGCTATTATGAAGAAGAGATGCGGTATCTCAAAGAGGCGGGATTAGAGTTTTCAAAAGCCCACCCTGATCGTGCCGCAATGCTGAATTTAGACAGAGTAGGTACGCGCGATCCTTATGTAGAAAGACTGTTTGAAGGCTTTGCTTTTTTGACAGGGAGAATCAGACAAAAATTAGATGATGACTTTCCGGAATTGACGGAGGGGTTGGTCCATATGCTGTGGCCACATTATCTGAGGATGATTCCTTCCCTGACTGTTTTGGAATTGATTCCGGATAATAAAAAGTTGCAAGGAGGGCAAGTCGTTAAAAAAGGATTGTCCGTTCAGTCCGAACCTATCAATATCAACGATAGATTAACCAGATGCTTGTATCGGACCACTGCTGATGTTGCGCTCCAGCCTTTGAGCATATTGCATACATTGTTGGATTATGATGCGAATGGTCAAAGCGTCATCAAATTAACTTTCGGTATCCACCGGCAAATACAGAAAGAGAATTTAGATTTTTCCAAAATCAGAATTTATATTTCCGCTGATGAACCGATTGCCTTCGCATTGCGTCATGCTTTGTTGAATCAGACAGCGCGAATCAGCCTGCATCATGCCGAATTGCCATCTGCCGGCAATATACAGTTTAAGGCAGTCGGATTTGCTGAAGATGAAAGGTTGTGGGAGAAAGTCAATAACAGCTTTAGCGGCTATCAACTATTGCTGGAATATTTTTGTTTCAAACAGAAGTTTTTCTTTATTGATTTAGTGGGCATCGATGCCGGAGCGTGGTCGGAACGGATTAATGAGTTTAGCGTGAATGTGGTTCTTTCCAAGCAATACCCTTCAGAGCTTCGATTCCCTCCTGACTGTTTGAAATCGAACTGCGTGCCTGCCATCAATCTGTTTGATATGGAAGCAGAGCCTATCCGAGTGGATCATAAGGCGTTCGAATATCAGGTGAAGCCGCTGTTACATGAAGGTATGGCCGTTGAAGTTTATTCCGTCGAAGAGGTAGAGGCGGTTAATCATGAAACAGGTAAGCGTTATCCCTATATTCCTTTTTCCTCATTCCAGCATCGTGGCGGATTGATGAAATATGATGCGCCGGAAAGGTATTTCCATACCAAAGTCAAGCAAGGCGTATCAGGAAGACATGAAACATTTATCATGCTTGGCGGATTGTTGTGGGATAGAAAAGACATATTGCCTACTGAGACGCTTTCATTGAAGGTGGTCGGGACAAATGGTGCTTTGCCGCGTAAAAGTCTGAGGGAAACCCAAATTCAAGACGACGATATCGCTGAACCAAATATCAAAATGGTCAGAAACCTTACTACGCCGACATTGTCTTGCTACCCGCCGACAGAGGATAGATTCCAATGGCGCATATTGTCCCATTTGTCACCCAACTATTTATCACTATTGAATGTCGACAGTTTGAAAGGGGCATTGTCCATTTACGACTGGACTGAAGACGAGCTGAACAAGCGCAGACTGAATGGTATTGTTGATGTCAAACATGAAACAGTACAGAGAATCGAGCGTGGCGCAGTCCATCGCGGAATTCATATTACCGTAACATTTGATTCAACCGCATTTAGCGGTGAGGCGGAAATTTATTTGTTCGGAGAATTATTGAACGAATTTTTTGCAATGTATGCTGATTTGAACCTGTTTACCCGGTTCAGCATTGTTTCTCTGCCATCCGGGAAAACATATACATGGAAAGACAGCAAAACAACTATCACACGGTTTTAGAAACGGCGCACAAAAGCGCCAAAGAAAATAACGACAGGCAAACGCTTCCCTTATGGGAGATTCCTAGAAATAAAGCGCAGCGCGAAAGCGGGTCGTCTGAAATCTTCCAAGAGAAATTGGGGGAGTTTATTGTACGCAATGCGGCAACAATGAATTTCTTCCAATTTTGCCGGGTTCTGGAAACCCTTGCCGAAGGAAATGAAGAAAAGGCTGTCGAGTCAACCGTAAGATTTAGAAGGGTAAAGTCTTTATCTTTCCCTTCCGGGGAGATTGCATCGGTTGAATATGACGCAGAAGCCGATCTGCCGACTGTCAGGACGACATTTTTAGGTTTGTACGGTGTCGATGCGGTTTTGCCGGATTACTTCCTGAACGATATTGCGACACATAAAGACGGCAGTGAAAGCCTGGCAGCATTTTTAGATATTTTTAACCACCGAATCACGACCCTGTTTTTCCAAGCATGGAAAAAATACCGTTATCCGTTTCTGTTTCAACGGGAGGGGCAGGATGACCTATCGCGTTCCCTCTTGCACCTAATCGGGCAAGGCATGGTCAACGGGAAATTCATGCATCCTCTGCTGGATAGCAGGATTTTGGGATTGTTCAGTATTTTTTACCAACGAACCCGAACCAAAGAAGGGATTGTCAGCATTGTCAGATACCTTCTTCCCTTTGCCGACGTAAAAGTAAAAGAGTTCCAGCCGCAGTGGGTCATTTTGGAGAAGGACCGCAAACTGGGGAAAGCCGGTTTGCGGTTAGACGGGGGAAGCGCATCTTTGGGCGGACGGATAAAAGATTACAGTCATTTGGTGCGTATTGAAATTACACCCGATACATTTGACAACGCGCAGCTTCTGTTGCCAAAGCAGCAATTGCACCAAAAATTGCTCGAATTATTAAAACTCTATTTGGGTCGTCGTTTTGATGCGAGTGTTTACCTGAATATTAAAAAACAATGGATACCCAAAAGCCGTTTGGAAAAAAAACAAATATTGGGGATTAATACCGGTTTAGGTGCGATGCACCAAGACAAACAAATAAAAATAGCGAACTATACTTACTCAAACTAACTTCAAGAAAACGGAAAATCATGAATAAAAAAACCAGAATTACGTCAGTCTGCTCATTAGCCCTTTTATGCGCCATGCTTTCAGGATGCGGGATTTGGCAAGGCATGAAAGATGGAACGGTTGAAGCAACGAAAAGTGTTTTTTATACCAAACTCAAGATTTTGAAAATCGACCTGATTGCACGAAACGGTTTGAATCAAAACGAGCGCGGGCAGTCGCTGTCGACAGTCGTCCGAGTGTATCAGTTGAAAGACAAGCAAAATTATGAAGTTGCCTCATATCGCGATTTGCTCAATCAAGACAAAACCATCTTGAGCAACGATCTAGCGGAAGGTTACAAGCAATATACCATCCGACCGGGGGAGACCATCAGCTTTGATGAAACGCTGAATAAAGACACCAAATATGTCGGCGTCGTCGCTTTCTACAACAAAGTAGGGGAAGAGCAGACTTGGAAAATGTTGATTACCAAAAAGCAGCTGACCAATAAAAAACCGGTCGTTATCGAATTGGTGGATAACAAAGTCCTGCTTCAAGAGACGGTCAAGAAAGTCAAATAATGGATGCCGCACTCTATGAGAAACTGACCGGATTTTATTCCGACGGTTTGCCGATAGATGACCTGCCGGGCAGCTTCCAGTTGGTTCGCAGTGTTTTGGACAATATCCAACGCATTCTTAACAGCAGGAGCGGTTCCTTGAAACATCTGCCGGATTATGGGATTCCCGATCTCAGCATGGTTTATAAAAACCTGCCGTCCAGCGCGCATGACTTGCGGTATTTTATGAGAAAAACCTTGTTGAAATACGAGCCGAGATTAAGGAACTTGGATATCCACCTCACTGAATCCAAAGACAATATCATGGTCTTGTGTTATCAGCTGGAATGCGAAATCGAAAACGTGGGTGCGGTAGTGATAGACACTTATTTTATGCCTGAGGGGACGGTTTCCGTTAAACGCAGCCGGACATAAGCTTTCTTTGGCGTGAATAGATTACTTTGAAAATTAAGAAATAAAATATGGTTAAACACATTTTCCTTACTTGCGGCGTGTTGCTTTTAGCAACCGCTCAAACCGCCTTTGCCAAAGAGCTGGAAGGCATGTTGGTCACTCAAAACAATTATGTCCGGATTCGAAGTTGTGATTTGAAAAACAATTACACTTTGCTCCCCGGTAGCGGAAACGGCTATGAAGCCGCAGCGGAAATCATCAGCGTCAGAAAAAATACGCCTGAAAACACACCAATCTATGTCAGGCTGAGAGGAAATCTGGAAAATACCAATTTTTTGATTTCCGGGATTGATTTCATCAAAATGGGCGAGAGCTGCCATGTACCGCATACCGAAACTCCGCCTGCCGAAGTCGTTATTCGAGAGTATCCGCTTACTCAGCAGAAATCAGGTTCGACTGGAGGGAAGTCTGAGTCTAAACAAGACAATTTGAAATTAAAAGCTACGGAATCCCAACAAACTAAGGCAGAACAGGACAAACCGGAAGAAACGGCAGGCAAGTCAGAAGAACCGATTCCTTATCCTGAAGTTACACAGACTAATCAATCGGAAGACAGTAAAAAGTCTGAAGACAAGACAAATCCAGACGACCTTGTTAAAGAAAGTGTGAAAACTGAGGATGCCAAACAGGCAGATACCGAGAAATCTGGTCTTACAAATGCTGGCTCGGAGACTCTGGTAGTATCAAAAACAACTTCGCCAGCTGAGAGACAACCCGTAGAAAATAAGGAAAGTAATACGTCGGCTAAAGCAGAGGTATCTGAAACGGTAGAAGTGCCAGCCAAAGCAGAAACACATGAAACAGTAGAAGCGCCAGTCAAAGCAGAAATATCTGAAGTGGTAGAAGGGTCAACCCAAGTAGAAACACCTGAAAAGGTAGAAACGCCAACCAAGGTGGAAACTTCTGAAACCGTAGAAACACCAGCCCAAACGGAGGCGCCTGTAACAGTAGAAAAACGGATAACAACAGAAACTACACCAACTACGCAAGCTCCGGTACTGGAAGAAGTGTCGATAAAAGCGGTTGATGTGGAGGAGTATTTGTCTGTATCTGAGCCTGTAGCTCCTATGGTTTTGCCAGCAGAAAGTCAGCCGGTAGAAGCCCCACTACCGTATTCAAAGTGAAGCCTGAAACCGGTAAGCAGGATTCTCCATCGCTAGAGCATGAGCCTTTGGCACCGCAAATAGATATCCAACGCGAAGAAACGCATTCTGCGCACAATACGTTGTCGGCTTCCCAATGACTACCAAAACATCTGTGCCATAGGCAGAGTCGCCTACCTTTCATGAAGAAACACTGGTACAGCCGGTTTATGTCAATAAGGTCATCGTGCATGATGATGATGCCTTTAAATAAAGGGGCTGACGTAGATTAGCCCTAAATTCCACACCAATCCCGCAGGATTTTTAGCTGCCGGGACGGTGTGCCGAAGTTAAATCGAAATTCGCATTCTGAGACCTTTGCAAAAAAGCCCTTCCCCCGAC
>NZ_KV789511.1:40919-44437 GCF_001807625.1 Neisseria sp. HMSC03D10 | reverse complement strand
ACTGTCCTATTTTGATTTTAATTGACTATATAAAAGAAATTGCAATTATTGCCGATAACGACACGCCCCGCCCCGTTGGTTACAGAGCCGCTTATGACTTGGCAATGCGAGCCATTAAGCAGGGAATCAAGGCGAGCATATGGCAAAGCAAAACAGCAGGCTATGACGCACTGGACGAACTGAACGAGAAGAAGCAATCAGACAATCATTTCGGAGGACAAACAGCATGAAAAATACCGAAACAGCGAAGCTGGAAAGCCCTAACGACTACAACCTTGAGAATATCGAGCCATTCCGCCCGCGCCCTCACTTTGAGATCGACAATCGGGGCGTATGGTGGGTAAACGTTAGAACCGACAAAGACGGCGATATTATCGAATCAGAGCCGCTATTGCTTTCCGACCCTATCGACATCATAGGCACAGGGCAAGACAATGACGGCGCGTATTATCGGATTATCAAGTTTAAAGACAAAATCACACGCCAACAAAAGACCGCCGCCCTACCACAAGCAGAAATCGGCACAGTTCAAGGCTGGCAGCGTTTGCAGAATTTCGGCCTAGTCATCATGAGCGGGCGGGCAAAAAGGGAAAGACTGGCAGACTATTTGCAGAAAGAGGGAAGCCCGATAGCCTTTACCATTACCGACCGCGCCGGTTGGAACGGGGAAGCCTACATACTGGCAGGCGGGGAAGCCGTTAACGCAGACGGCACAAACATTCTATACAACGGAGACACCAGCCAAAAAGACGGTTACACAGAAAAAGGCAGCCTCAAGGAATGGCAGGAACAGGCCGCGCGATACGCAGAGAACAATAGCCGCCTATGCCTTGCTTTAGGTTTAAGCATGGCCGCGCCATTCTTGGCACTTTTGAACGAAGAAGGAGGCGGTTTCCATTTGGCGGGCGATTCCTCAAAAGGCAAAACAACCGCCGCGCGGCTTGCCTTGAGCGTATGGGGCGACCCTGAAACCACTAAAGGAAATTGGGATACTACCCCGCTTGGCTTGCAGAATTTAGCTTTAGCCCGCAATGATGGCTTGCTGGTGTTAGATGAAATCGGGCAATCAGCCGACCCGCGAAAAATCCCGCAAATGGTTTACAGCGTGATCAACGGCGTGTCAAAAACACAAGGCGCAAAAGATGGCGGCAACCGCCGGCAGAAAACATGGCGCAATCTGATCCTTTCAACCGGCGAAATAAACCCAGAGAGCCTGATAGGAGACCGCGCCCAATGGAAAGCGGGTAATCATGTTAGGTTACCTGACATACAGGCAGAGGCAAGATATGGCATTTACGACACGTTGCACGGCTTTGCAGATGGCGCAAAACTGTCGGAGCATATCAACCAAGCCACAGCCAAGCAGCGAGGAACAGCAGGCCGCGCCCTTATCCGCCAAATCCTCAAAGACGGAAAAGAAGCCGCCGCCCAAGCCGTAGAAGCCAGCCGCGCCCGATTCCTTGATACCTTGCCACCAATGGAGGGACAGGCGCGAAGAATTGCCCGCCGCTTCGCCCTTTTGGCCGCCGTCTTGGAATATGCCGCCCCTATTACCGGCATGAGACAAGGAGCAGGAGAAGCAGGAGTAAGGCAGTGTTTCAATGAATGGCTTGAAGAAAACGGCACAGGAAACCGCGAGGATCGCCGAATCATTGAGCAAGTGATCGCTTTTATGGACGTTAACGCACTGTCAATGCGCTTTTCAGACTGGAACGCCCAAACCACAAACCAAAATCACGCAGGTTATCGGAAACAAGAGGGAAGCATAGATGAATATTGGATAATCCCCGTAGTCTTTGAAGATGAAGTCTGTAAAGGATATAGCCCGCGTAAAGTGTGTGAAGTCCTACATAATCGCCAATGGTTAAAAAAAGCCGACAACGGCAGATGGCAACACCAGCGCAAACGCAACGGCGTTGCAAGCCGATTCTATGTTTTGATGGAAGAAGCCCCGCCCGACTTTGACGAATAACCAAGAGCAAGCCCGCTATTACCGACAATGGCGGGCTTTTTTACGTCCAAACATTCAGGCAGACCAACCAAGAAAGCATAAAATCAACAGGAAGCCCCTACATCTCAAAAATTAGGACTGTTTGACCCTTTCCTTATACCAACCCTTGTGTATCGAAATAAATATTGACTTTAACCTTAGGTCAAAGTTTATGATTTGTGCTCCTTCAGTTATCACATAGGCGAAAAACATGAAAAAACTTATGACTTTTATCACACTTAGCGCTATTGCAATTTCAAATTATGCCCAAGCTAATGAACAACCGCATCAAGCACACATGAATATGCAAATGTCGACAGGTTCTGCAATGCAACAAGAATTAATGCAAGGTATGGATCAAATGAATCAAGACATGATGGCAGCCGCGCAATATAAAGATCCTGATGTTGCTTTTGCAGCAGGTATGTTGCCACACCATATTGGCGCAGTAAAAATGGCGGAAGTTGAATTAAAATACGGAAAAGATCCTGAGATGCGTAAGCTTGCTGAGGATATTATTAACGCACAACAAGCGGAAATTGAACAAATGCAAAAATGGCTTAAAGCACACAACAAAAAAAAGTAAGCCGTAGCCTACATCCCCGCTAACCGCGTTCTTTAAAACCAAGGTGTAGCAACTGTATTTTCCACCCCATCGGGCAAAAATACAGTTGCTACCCAATCAATGAAACACGCTTACAGCGAAATTTTAGCCTATTTACGCCATACCTACCAAAAAGGCAGGCAGTGGAATAAATAATTTCGACACCAATACGCGCGCGCGCGCGAGAAAAGCAGCCCCTTGAATTTTTAGAGTCCATAAAAAGAAAGCAAAAAACGGCGGGTAACCACTTTGCCGGCACTGGTAACCAATGACAAAGACATAACTAGTTACCGAATTATCGTTGATTTATAAAGGTTTTTAGGGGCTGGTAACCAGGTAACCAGAGTAACCAGTGCATTTTATATATATATAGCGTTTTAAATTTGAGAGAGAAGCCGCCGGCCTAATCACTCAAATAACAACACGCCCCAAAAAAAGTTATAATGACCGGCACTAGACTGCTAAATTATTTTTTGACCTTTGCAAAATGTGGTGATATTTGTGGGGATATTTAGATTGCTTTATTATTTTTATAATATAAAACAATGAATTATTCCTTTAGTTCGTGTCCCTCCGTCGCACCAACATACAAAAACGCTTAGAAATTCTAAGCGTTTTTTTTCGTTTAATCCCGTCTAATGCCATTAACCAATCCTTGTAAATGCAAGGGTTTCAGACTTCTTTATATTCCATTGTTTTCTTTTGGGCTACATAACGCCGTCTAATTTAATCTAATTGAATCAACCAAAATCAGGGAGGATGATTCGGGGTATCTGAAAATACCCCCACTATGCCGCTGAATGACCGACAAATCAAAAACGCCAAGCCCGCCGAAACAGGGAAAAAGACCAAGATGTTTGACGGCGGCGGCTTATATCTTGAAGTTACCCCAGCGGGCGGGAAAGTTTTCCGCCTGAAATACCG
>NZ_KV789511.1:37141-40899 GCF_001807625.1 Neisseria sp. HMSC03D10 | reverse complement strand
TGAGTGTCCAAGATTTGGGGGCCAGTTCAAAACCGAATCAGGGTTTTCAGACGACCTTTTAGCGTTTAAATTTAAATCAGGACAAGGCGACGAAGCCACAGACAGTACAGATAGTACGGCGAGGCAACGCCGTACTGGTTTAAAGTTAATCCACTATATCAATATCTCGCCATCGTCCCATCCACCTGCAAGGCCCAAGCATCAATCCCGCCTTGCAGGTTGAACAGATTTTCAAAACCCGCGTCCGCCAGATACATCGCCGTATGCAGGCTGCGGATGCCGTGGTGGCAGTAAACCACAATCGGAAAATCGTCGTCGGGCAGCTCGTTTTGGCGCAGCGGAATCAGGTTCATCGGGATATGGATGGCGTCAGGCAGGGCACAGACGGCGGTTTCCTCGTCGGTGCGCACATCCAGCAGATGGAACGCGCGGCCTTCTTCCTGCCATTGTTGCAGTTGCAGCGGGGTGAGTTGCGGGATCGTCATGATGTTGTGTGTGTGAAATGATGGAGACGATGAAAGGTCGTCTGAAAACGTTTCGCCATGTCCGGCTGGTTTTCAGACGACCTTTGATTTCAAAAAAGATTAAAAATCGAAATCGCCGAAAGGACGGTTTTCTTTGTCGTCCAAATGCGCGACCAGCGTGTCGAACAAGACTTTTTCTTCAAATTCGTTGCCCTTGCGCGTAATCAGCAGCGCGCGCTGTACCGGCCGGCGGCCGACGATGACTGCCATGCGGCCGCCGTCTTTCAACTGTTCTTTCAATACGTCAGGCACGCGGTCCACCGCGCCGCCGACGTAAACCGCATCAAACGGCGCGCCCGCGGAAGGCTCGGTCAGCCCGTTGTTTTGCACATAATCGATATTGTCCAAAGCCAAGCCGTCCAACACTGCTTTGGCGCGGTTTTGCTGCTCGGCATCGAGGTCGTCTGAAACCACTTTGCCCGCCAGTTTCGCCAAAAGCGCGGTCGCATAGCCCGAACCCGTGCCGATTTCCAAAACCGTATCGGTTTTGGTCAGCTTCAAACCCTGCGCCAACCGCGCTACGATTTTCGGCTCGAGCATCTTATGACCGTTGGCAAGCGGCAGCTCCATGTCGGCATACGCCAACCCCTGCAAAGACTCGCTCACGAAACGCTCGCGCGGAATCTCCTCTAAAGCGTCCAAAACGTCAAAATCCAATACATCCCACGGACGGATTTGCTGTTCGACCATATTGAACCGCGCTTTTTCAAAATCCATTTTGTGCTCCGTTAAATAATTGTTTTAGCAATGGCAGACATTATAAAACCACACTCCCGCCGCGCCAACTTCAGCGCGCGCCGCCCGCCCGTTTTTTCGGTCTCAAGCCGCCTGACGCGAAGCCTTAAACCGCTTCTCCAAAATCTTCGCCAGTTCGCCCAAATACAAAGCATCCGTTTCATCAAACTGTGCCAAATGCTTGCTGTCCACATCCAACACACCAATACAGAGGTCGTCTGAAAACAGCGGAACCACAATTTCCGAACGCGACAAAGACGAGCAGGCAATATGGTCGGGATGCGCATTGACATCTTTGACGACCATCGTCTCGCCCTTCGCCCAAGCCTGACCGCACACCCCGCGTCCGAACGAAATCCGCGTACACGCCAAAGGCCCCTGAAACGGCGCCAAAACCAATTCGTCCGTACGCGTATCGACCAAATAAAAACCCACCCAAAACCAGCCGAACGCTTCCTTCAAAACCGCCGCCGTGTTCGCCAAATTCGCCACCCAATCCGTCTCGTCCGCCACCACAGACTCAATCTGCGGCAATACCTCCCGATAAAGCGCAGCCTTGTCCGAAGCCGAAAAATGAAGCGCGTGCATAGCCATGTCCTATATATGTGTATATCAAGCAGTTATTATAAAACAGGTCGTCTGAAACAGCATTTCAGACGACCCCGGGCATCCCGTTTCAAGTTGCTAACCCGTCGCATATCCACTAAACTTCACGTTACATCGCGCTACACGCAGCGTACAGCCAAAGAAACACAACACGGAGCAAAAAAGATGTATCACCAAATCGGAATGTGGGATCAAAAATGGGTCATCGGCAACTGGAAAATGAACGGCCGACTCCAAAACAACAACGCACTCATGCACCGCTTCCGCATCATGCCCACCGCCGAACGCGTCCTCATCGGCCTCGCCGCCCCGACCGTTTACCTGTTGCAACTGCACAACGCCATGCAGATTGTCCTCAACAACCGCATCCTCACCTGCGCCCAAGACGTCAGCCGCTTTCCCAACAACGGTGCCTACACAGGCGAAGTTTCCGCAGAAATGCTCGCCGACATCGGCACAGACATCGTCCTCATCGGACACTCCGAACGAAGCCTCTATTTCGGTGAGAAAAACGAAATCCAACGCCGCAAAATGGAAAACGTCCTCAACGTAGGCCTCATTCCCCTATTGTGCGTCGGCGAAAGCCTCGAAGAACGCGAAGCCGGCAAAGAACACGAAGTCATCGCCCACCAACTCTCCGTATTGCATGGACTGAACACCAAAAACATCGCCGTCGCCTACGAACCGGTATGGGCAATCGGCACCGGCAAAGTCGCCACCGTAGAACAAATTGCCGACATGCACGCATTCATCTACAAAGAAATCTTGTCTTTGTGCGGAAGCGATGTTAAAATCCGCGTTCTTTACGGCGGAAGTGTGAAAGCAGACAATGCAGCCGACATCTTCGCAGTACCTCATGTAGACGGCGCATTGGTTGGCGGCGCGTCATTATCGTATGACTCATTTACCGCCATCATCAACGCAGCGCAAGCCTCGTAGAAAACATATGGAAGCCTTTAAAACCTTTATCTGGATTATTAATATTATTTCCGCTTTGTCGGTGATTGTGTTAGTATTGCTGCAACACGGCAAAGGCGCGGACGCAGGCGCGACCTTCGGGTCAGGCAGCGGCAGCGCACAGGGCGTATTCGGTTCCGCAGGCAACGCAAACTTCCTGAGCCGCGCAACCGCCATCGCAGCGACTTTCTTCTTCGCAACCTGCATGGCAATGGTTTATATCCATACCCATACAAACAAACACGGTTTGGACTTCAGCAATGTGAAACAAACCCAGCAGGCTCCTAAACCTGCTGCTCCCGCTGAAAACCAACCCGCACCTGCTGCACCCGCTCCTCAGCAGCAGAAATAAAAGTTTTTCAAATGCCGACATGGTGAAATTGGTAGACACGCTATCTTGAGGGGGTAGTGGCCGTAGGCTGTGCGAGTTCAAATCTCGCTGTCGGCACCAACACACAAAAACGCTTAGAAATTCTAGGCGTTTTTTTTCGTTTAATACCGTCTAATACCATCAACCAAGCCTAATAAATACAAGGCTTTCAGACTGATTGCTATCCTATTGTCTTCTTCCTGATTGTATAATTCCGTCTAATTCAGCTTAATTGAAGCAACCAATATTAGGGAGTATGATTCGGGGTATCTGAAAACACCCCCTAAAACATACCCCCACCATGCCACTGAATGACCGACAAATCAAAAACGCCAAGCCCGCCGAAACAGGGAAAAAAACCAAGCTGTTTGACGGCGGTGGTTTGTACCTTGAAATTACACCGGCGGGCGGGAAAGTTTTCCGCCTGAAATACCGTATAGACGGCAAAGAGAAAACATTTACTATCGGCAAATATCCGACCATATCACTGGTAGAAGCCCGCCAAGCCGCTGAAAACGCCCGCCGTTTGCTTGTATCGGGGCAAGACCCCAGCGAAGCCAAGCAAC
>NZ_KV789511.1:31190-37121 GCF_001807625.1 Neisseria sp. HMSC03D10 | reverse complement strand
CCAGCGAAGCCAAGCAACAGGAAAAACGCGAACGGCAAGCCGCCGCTTTAAATACCTTTGAATCAATCGCCCGCCGCTGGCATACCGACAATCTACACCGTTGAAAAGAAAACCACGCCGCCGGTATTATTTTCGACTTTGAAAGGTGTTGCCCTAACTACCCGCTTTCTTAGCGGTTTTTTATTTTCGATTATCTGATGCGATACACGAAACCTTGTCAGATATTTTGGATTTATTCATAAATGAGATCCAATGGCGGCCATTCCTCACTCAAGGGCGCGACGATTTCAAACGTCTGATCCTGATAATCAAATTTTATTTTCCACGCATGAAGGAACATCCTCGATGCAGGCTTCCCGCCGTAGAGCGTATCGCCCAAAATCGGACTACCCAAACTTTTCATGGCGACACGAAGCTGGTGGGTTTTGCCCGTATGTGGATGTAGGACGAACAAACGCAAGCCGGGTTCTAAACTATGGCTGTTAAACTCGGTCACGGCGGGATTTTCCATACTGCGCATCAGTTTCCATGTGCCGCGCCGCGATTTTTCCATATCACCTTTGATCCAACCCTGTTTCTTAGACGGCTTGTCCGTTCCCAGCGCCAAATAAGTTTTACGCATGGTTTTGGCGGCAAATTGCTGCGCCAGCGCCGACGCGCTTTGCGGGTTCAGGGCAAACAGCAGCACGCCGCTGGTCAGTTTGTCCAAGCGGTGCAGCAGCCAAACCTGCTCAAGACCGAGCTGCGCCGCCAGCGTCTGCGTCAGGCTGACTTCGCCCTCTTCCTGATGTACGGATACGCCGCAAGGTTTGTTAATGGCGACAAAATCCGGATGCCTAAATAAGATTTCCCACATTTCAGACGACCTATTTCAACATAATGCCGCCACCGGATAAAGTGATGGCGCCCAATACGCAAAACAGTACGCAGGCGGAAATCCGCACGGCTTTGGCGGGGATTTTTTTCATCAGCATATCGCCCAAATAAACCACAGGGACGGTTGCCAACATCAATCCGGCAACGCTGCCGAGTACGACCATGGATAAGGATTGGTATTTTGCCGCCAACAAGACCGTGGCGATTTGGGTTTTATCGCCGATTTCCGCCATGAAAAACAGGAAAACCGTCGCTCCGAACGCGCCGTATTTGAGCCAACGGCTGTCCGGGTTTTCATCTTTATCGGGCAGGAGCAGCCACAAGCCGACCGCGATGAAGCTGATGCCGACGACCCATTTGACGGTCTCAGGAGAAATGGCTTCCGCCAGCCATACGCCGACAAATGCGGAGACCAAATGATTCAGTAAAGTGGCAATGAAGATGCCGGAGACTACCGCATTTTTCTGGGCGAAACGTGCGGCAAGGAAAAGAGCGAGCAGTTGCGTTTTATCGCCGATTTCGGCAATGGAAACGCCCAGTATTGAAGAGAAAAATGCTTCCATAAGATACTCAACCGAAGCGGGCAAAAACAAAAAGCGTTGCACATACCGCCCGCAAGGGTATGGACAACGCTTACGTCTTGCCTGTCTTCCAGTGTTGTCAGGAAGATGCCGCCACCATGACCAATCTTTGTCGAACTCAGTCAATTATGTTGATAACGGCTCTGATTTTCAGTGAAATCAGATGGCTACTCCCGTAAGAGTGTGCGCATTATAAAGATAGAAGGGGAGGGATGCAATAAGTAATTGGCGGCTAAGGGGTCGTCTGAAACCTTGGAAGATGGTGAAAGCGATTATGCTATGATGACACAAGGTCAAAACCCACCGGAGTATTAATGCAAAAGTATTGGATATTGTGCATCGTTTGTTTTTTGGTATGGTGTGCTGTTTTGAGCTGGCTGCATCTATCTGCAGCCAATGTGAAAAAAAGGTCGTCTGAAAACCTGTCTTCTGCCGATATTGCCGTTGTTTTAGGTAATGCTGTTAACCGCAGAGGAAAACCTAATCCTTGTTTGCGCTCGCGGGTTGAAGCAGGTGTCAGACTGTATCGGCAAGGTAAAGTGGATGAGTTGCTGATGAGCGGAGGAACGGACGGGGACGGCAGCAATGAAGCTCAAACTATGCGCGATATGGCCGTGGAAATGGGTGTGCCGTCCGAAAAAATACGGTTGGAAGAACATTCAAAAAGTACATATGAAAACATCTTGCTGAGTGTACCGGATCTACGGGATGCGAACGAAATCATCATTGTCAGCGATGCTTTCCATCTTGCGCGTGCCTCTTGGCTTGCCAAGCGCTACTGGCAAGGTAAAACCGTTGAATTGTATGCTTCAGGGGCGTGCGGTGATTCGACGGTAAATTACTTGCGCAAACTGTCTCGGGAGGTGCTTGCATGGGTAAAGGCGGTTGCACTTTACAGTTAGAGGATGACTATTATTCTTTTGTAATAATAGATTGCCATGCTTTTGACTGACTAGAATCTCAATACCAAGAGGTCGTCTGAAAACCCAATTTGACTTCTCTTATAATCACATCGGATGCCGGTAGCAATCAGTTTACAGTCTGCCCGACGAAGGTGAGCAAGTTGTCTATTTGCTGGACGATCGCGGCGAAAACGGCTGTGTGATTGGAGCGATTTACAGTATAGGCGATAAACCTCCTGTCAGCAGTAAAGACAAATGGATACGCCGATTTAAAAATGGGACTATAATTGAACATAACCTCCAGACAGCTGGTGTTTTGGTGAAAACGAAAGGTGTAGTCACGATTGATGTCGATATGGTGGTAAAAAAGACCTTGACTGTTGAAGGTTTATTTACCTACACCGCAGGTGTGTTGGGTAAAGGTGGCAACGGTGCATCAGCGGTAATTTATGCAAGCCTTGTCACAACAGAAGATGTGACTGCGGGTGGTATTTCGGTAAAAGGCCATATCCATGATGGCGATAGTGGTGGAAAAACCAGCCTTCCTACTTGAAAGTATTTTAAATGGCTGCATTATTGAGATCCCACTATCTCTGTCTATAAAGGATTACCTTATGAATATTGAGCAACAACGTAGCAAAATTAGTCAGATTATTTTTCCCCATGAATCTGAATATATTAATCCTGATGCTGAGTTTAGTATTTGTAAAAAGGATAATTTGATTGAATTGGCACGGTTATTTTATGAAAAATACAAATACATTCCAGATAATAATTGGATGCTATTGATTCACTTGATGTTTTCGACAAATAGTTTGGAAATAATAACCCGTGAAGATTTGAGGCTCTTCTATCAAACAATAGAAGAACACGGTTGTGTCAATGCCTTAAAAACATTAGATAATTATCCCCCTTATAAGAGTTACATGATTGCCGCTTCTTATGAAAAAGCTATTGGTGTATTGGATGAGAGATACGAATATTATTGTAGGCTAGATTTCTTTGCAACTATTCCGCGTTAATTTGTAAATAATCCCTGTATCGCTCAAAAGTAGTTTTAAACCGCATTAAAAGGCATTTCAGACGACCTTCTCTAAAATCCCTGTATCTATAAGAGATACAAGGATTTTTTGATGTTTTACGCCGCATCCCTCTCAAAATACTGCCAGCTCGTGCCCGAAGACGTGTTTATCCCCTATTTCCTGCCAATTACATTCCGGGGAACATGCCTTTCATGCCCTTCATGCCTTTAGCCATACGCATCAGTTTGCCCAGTCCTTTTCCGCTAAACATTTTCATAACTTGTTGTGATTGTTCGAACTGTTTGAGCATTTTGTTAACTTCCTCTACGCTGGTACCGGCGCCTGCGGCAATGCGGCGTTTGCGGCTGGCTTTGAGCAGGGTTGGGTTGGCGCGTTCTTTGGGTGTCATGGAGTTGATGATGGCTTCGACTTTACCCATGGCTTTTTCTGCCGTGCCTTCGGGAATTTGTTTGGAAATCTGACCCAGTTCGCCCGGCATTTTTGACATCAGGCTTTCCAGTCCGCCCATATTGCGCATTTGCTGGATTTGTTCTTTAAAGTCATTGAGGTCGAAGCCTTTGCCTTTTTGCAGCTTTTTCGCCATTTTAGCGGCGGCTTCTTCGTCTATGCCTTTTTGGACATCTTCAATCAGGCTCAACACGTCGCCCATACCGAGGATGCGACTGGCGATGCGGTCTGGGTAGAAGGGTTCGAGTCCTGTGATTTTTTCACCGATACCGATAAATTTGATGGGTTTTCCGGTAACGTGGCGCACAGACAATGCCGCGCCACCGCGTGAATCGCCGTCCATTTTGGTCAGGATGACGCCGGTCAGCGGCAAGGCTTCGTTAAATGCTTGTGCGGTGTTTACAGCGTCTTGACCCAACATGGCATCGACGACGAATAAGGTTTCTACGGGATTGACGGCTGCGTGCAGCGCTTTGATTTCATTCATCATCTCTTCGTCAATTGCCAAGCGTCCGGCGGTATCGACCATCAAGACATCGTAAAAGTGTTTTTTTGCATAATCAATCGCAGCAGTGGCAATTTCGACAGGTTTCTGATTGGAGTCGGAAGGGAAGAAGTCAATGCCGACTTGCTCAGCCAAAAGGCGCAACTGTTCGATAGCGGCAGGGCGGTACACGTCGGCTGAAACGACCAAGACTTTTTTCTTCTGTTCGTTTTTCAGCAGGCGGGCGAGTTTGCCGACGGTGGTGGTTTTACCGGCACCTTGCAGACCTGCCATTAAGACGATAGCAGGCGGTACAGCTGCCAAGTCCAAAGAGGAATTTTCCTTGCCCATCAATTCGATCAGGGCTTGGTTGACGACGCCGATAAAGGCTTGGTCGGGAGTCAGGCTGCCGGTAACTTCTTGTCCGAGCGCTTTTTCTTTGACGTTGTTGACAAATTCTTTTACAACGGGCAGGGCTACGTCCGCTTCGAGCAGGGCAAGGCGGACTTCCCGCAGAGCCTCTTTGATGTTGTCTTCTGTCAGTTTTGCTTGACCGCGGATATTTTTGAAAACTTTACTAAAGCGGTTGGTTAAGTTGTCTAACATGCTTGTCCTTGGTAATGATAATAGCTGCCCTGTTCGGGGCATTCTTTGCTAAAATAAAATTGAGATTATTTTACACTATCGCGTGCTGTTATGTATGCGCGCCAAGAAAGTTTGTTATGCCGACTATTCTGATTTGCCTGATACTGGTGTATGCCGGATTGGGTATATTCGTTTGGTTCAACCATAAGACCCGAGATATTAAAGATTATCCCCTCAAAGCCGAACTGGCAGTTTTAGGTACCGCACTAACCATGAACGGTGCCGTATTGCTCATGCCTGTCATTCAAGACAAGGTTTTGATTATGGGCTTTGGGTATTCCGTCAGTTTGATTGTATGGTTGATGCTACTGGTGTATTTTGTTGGTAGTTTTTTCTATCGTCTACGCGGATTGCAGCTGCTTTTATATCCGTGCGCAGCGTTTACTTTGTTATTGGGTGCGCTGTTTCCGGGTAAATATGTCGGCTACCAAATCAATGATCTGCCGTTTATGTCACACATTGGTACATCGCTGCTGGCATACGGTTTATTCGGTATTGTGACCTTGTTTGCTGTTTTGATTTTGCTGCTCAACCGCAACTTGCATAGACGACGTGTTTCCAGTTTGTCCGGTTTCCTACCATCTTTACTGAGTTTGGAAAAACTCATGTTCCAGGGGATGTGGGTAGGTTTTATTTTATTAACCTATTCGGTTGTCAGCGGGACATTTTTTGCGGAGGCTGTATTCGGTAAACCCGTTACATTTACCCATAAAACCGTATTCGGCATTCTCTCATGGATAATTTACGGTGCGTTGCTGCTTAAGCACAGTATGACGGCATGGCGAGGTAAAAAAGCAGCCGTTTGGACAATCATCGGGTTTGTCAGCCTAATGTTCGCTTATGTAGGAAGCAAGTTTGTATTGGAAATCTTGCTGCAGCGTTAAGGTGAGAGTTATTCAGGTAATGGCTTATTTAGATTAACAAAGGTCGTCTGAAAGGGATTTCAGACGACC
>NZ_KV789511.1:6427-31170 GCF_001807625.1 Neisseria sp. HMSC03D10 | reverse complement strand
TAGAAGCCCGCCAAGCCGCCGAAAACGCCCGCTGCTTGCTTGTATCTCCGCCCTACTTTTATATACAACCATTTGTATATAAATAATTTTATTCAGTATTACATTTTATTGTTCCCCGTTTCTCGTCTTTTCCCGTTTACACAAATCTACCCGAATCTGCATAAAAATGTCGGTGCTTTTGTTGGTGCATGGCACAATGCCTCAAAAAAAGCACCAACAAAACTACTGAGACTGTTGCTCTTTGCGGTGTGCGGAAAAATCAAAAAGAACCAATGCTTAAATCCGCCGTAATTAGCCATTTGCCGTGGTTTTAAAGTAAGTATTTCTTGTACATCAGGTCAGTCAAATAAAGAACCGGCTACATCATCTTCGATGAATTTGATTAACAAAATTAAAAATGCCGTCTGACTTTTCAGGCGGCATTTTTAAATTGTTCATTCCTACTTCGGCGTGTAACGTCCCTCCATCGCTTTATACACCATGTTTTCGTATTTCAGTGTCTCGTACCGCTGGTTCAACACGTTTTGGGCGGAGCTGTATTCCGTGTTCAGCGCTTCGAGCCAGTCTTTCAGCTCGTTTTTGCCGTGTTGGTAGCGCACTTGGTAGTAGCGGCTGTTTTTCTTGTCCAAGGCGTAACGCTGCTCTTGATTGTTAAGCGCGGCTTGGGCGTTTTGGTAGGCGAGGTAGTTGGTATTGACTTCGTTCAGCGCGGTGGTCAGGGCTTTTTCAAAGTCGAGTTTGGCGCTGTCGAAATTGGCTTGGGCGGTTTTGTCTTTCCACTTCATGGTCTGCCAGTTGAGGAACGGCAGGTTGATGGTGGCGGAGCCGCCCAGCAGCGGGATATTGAACGCGCTTTTGGCTTTTTCAGACGACGTGCTCAAGCTCGCGCCCAATGTAATCGAGGGATACCAACTGCGTTTTTGCGCTTTGACGGACTGGAGCGAGGATTGCAGGCGGTATTCGGCGGCGCGCAGGTCGGGGCGGTTCGCCAACACGGTAATCGGTACGTCGAGGTTCACGCCTTTGACGGGCAGCAGTCGGTATTGCATGGGGTCGGCGGCGATGGCTTCGTTCGGTTTGAGGTTGAGCAGGTTGCGTAAAACCTGTTTTTGCGTGTCGAGGCTGTTTTTCAGGGAAATCAGGTTGTTTTGCGCGCTCAAGAGCGATTGTTTCGCCTGCGTCGGCTGGCTGGAATCGGCTCTGCCATAGCGGAACTTGGCTTCGGCAATGCGGTTGATTTCCTGATATTGCTTGAGGGATTTTTGCGCCAATTCAATGGCTTCGTTGAGGTAGGCGATGTTGAAATAGGCATCGGCGACATTGTTGATCAAAGTCAGGCGCGTGTTTGCCATATCCTGCTGTGTGGCTTGGTATTCCCATACTTGCGCGTCGGCGGTGGCACTGAGTTTGCGCCACAAATCCAATTCGTAGCTCAAACCGAGCTGGCTGCTGAAGGTGTTGCCATGGCTGCCGGTTTTCAGGTTTTTGGATGTGGACGCACTCAACGAGCCGCTGAACGACGGCACCAAATCTGCCCCCAAAATATTCGCCTGATACAGGGCTTTATTGACGCTGATGGCCGCCTGTTTCAAATCGATATTGTTTTCTAGAGCCTGCGCCATCAGGGCGTTGAGCTGCGGGCTTTGGTAGATTTCCCACCAGTTGCCGTTTACGTCGTAGCGTTCGGCGGCCTCCGCCGCGCTCATCACCTGCCCTGTCGATTCAAGCGTGAGGTTTTGGTCGGCGCTGTGGATGGCGCACGCGCTTAAGGTAAGGGCGAGCGACAGGGATAATGCCGTCTGAAAAAAAGGTTTTGTCTGCATGTTGTGTCTTTCGGTTTAAGGTTTCAGACGACCTGAAAGGTAGCGAGGTCGTCTGAACAATCTCATCGGCTGCGTTTATTTATCGGCTAAAACCGCTTTTCGCTGTTCCGTAAAATGCCACCACGGCTTCGGTTCGTTCCCCTGCATAAAATCAACCAGCGACAGGAAAATGTCGATCATGCAGGGATCGTGTCGGGTTGTGGTCAGGCTGCACAGGCGGTCGTACATTTCGTAAGCGTCCTGACCCGCCAAATCCTGCGGCTGTGTGATACCGAGCAAAACCAAATCCTCCGCCACGGCTTTGCCGACATTGGGCAGGTCGGTCAGCGTGTTCAGCTTGCTTCGTTGTACTTTATCGGGGTTCATGTTTCAGCCTTTGGTTTGTAGGTCGTCTGAAAACCTGCAATCGGATGGATAAACTTGTTTTCGCGGGCGAAGCCCGCGCTACTTTCGCTGCCGTCATTCCCGCGCAGTCGGTAATGATGGCAAAGGCATTTCTTATTTGAATTTATGTCGGATACAAGTATCCGACTTACTTTTTTTCAGACGACCTCTTCCCATTCAAAAAGGTCGTCTGAAATCATGAAATCCTGACCACGACGCCGCAATGCTGTTCGGCGGCGGCTTGGTAGAACGCGGCAAGTTCTTTAAACCGCTGCGCCAATTCCGCGCGGGTTTCGGCAAAGGCTTTTTCGTCGCCCCAAATATCGGGGTAGATTTGGTTGTTTTGAAAATCTGCTGCGGCTTTACCGTCGAGCAGCGCGGCGAAGTCAGCTTGGTTCAGGGCTTGGGCTACTTCGGCGGTTTCGGTATCGTCGATCCAGCCGGTGTGTTAGCCCGCTTCTTCGTCCTGCCGCAGGATGTTGCCAATCATGGCTTTGCTCAACGGGTTTGCCGCGTCGGCATCGTCCGAGCCTTTGCCGGTCAGGACGAAATGCAGCGCGTCCCATAGTTTGCCTGCGCTGCATTCGGATACGGCGGCAGGCGTGCCGGAGGAGGCTTTGATTTGTTCGATGCCGCTTTGCGGATAGGCTGTGTATGTTGCGTAAACGTCCATAGGTTTCCTTGTATTGAAGGCTGAAGATGCCTGTTTCGGGAGGGGTCGTCTGAATTATAGTGGATTAACCTTTAAACCAGTACGGCGTTGCCTCGCCTTGTCCTGATTTAGTTAATCTACTATATGTTGCGGATTCGGACGACCTTCGGGCTGTTTTCGCAATGTATTGTGTGAATCGTGTGTTCGGTATTGCGTCGGGTTCTGACCCGACTTTTGCTTTTTCAGACGACCTTATTTATCCAAACGCAGCAGCGGGCCGCCTGCTTTCTGTACCGCCGTTTGATAGGCGGGGTCGTTTTCGATGCGCTGCAAATAGGCGCGGATGTTGGGATAGTCCGCCAATCCGAAGCGGTCGGCGGCGGCTTGCAGCGGGTAACTCATCATGATGTCGGCGCCGCTGAGCCGGTTGTCGACCAGCCAGTCTTTGCCGTTTAATTCGTTTTCGACATAGGTAAGATGCAGGGCGGCTTGCGGTTCGATAAAGCCGTTTTTGACGTTGTCGCTGATTTTGCGTGCGACGGGTTTGACGAAAAACGGCATGGAGGCGTTTTCTATTTTGCGGAACACCAGCCCGAGCAAAAGCAAGGGCATCAGCGAACCTTCGGCATAGTGCAGCCAGCGTTGATAATGCCAGTAATCTTGGCTGCCACGTTCGGGCATGAAGCGTCCGCCGCCGTAGGTTTGAATCAGGTAGTCGGTAATCGCGCCGCTTTCGTTGAGCACGAATCCGTCGTCGTCGATAACGGGGGATTTGCCCAGCGGGTGTACGGCTTTGAGTTCGTCGGGTGCAAGCAGGGTTTCGGGATGGCGCGCGTAGGCTTTGATTTGATACGGTGCGCCGATAAGTTCGAGCAGCCAGACGATACGCAGGGCGCGGGACTGTGCCAATACATGCAGGGTAATCATTCGGTTTTCCTCGGTGTGTGTATGTTCATTGTGATGACAATAGCCAAACGGGGTTTTCAGACGACCTTTGGGGTTTGGAGGTCGTCTGAAAACTTAATCTTTAGACAAAGCATCAATCGGATTGAGCTTGGAGGCTTTGTTGGCGGGCATAAAACCGAACGCTACGCCGATGGCGGTGGAACAGACAACCGCGCCGATGACGGAGCCGATGGAAATTTCCATCGGAAATTCGGTGACGAATTGGTTGAACACGAGGCTGATGGCAGTGGACAGCCCTACCCCGACCAAGCCGCCGATGATACAGATTAAGACCGCTTCAATCAGGAATTGTTGCAGGATGTTGTTGCGCCGCGCGCCAATCGCCATGCGCACGCCGATTTCTTTGGTGCGCTCGGTTACGGACACCAGCATGATGTTCATCACGCCGATACCGCCGACCACCAACGAAATCAAGGCGATGGAGGAAATCAGCAGCTTCATCGTGCCGGTGGTGCTTTCAACCATCTGCTTGATACTGTCACTGTTGTTCATGAAAAAGTCTTCCGTACCATGCCGCGTTTTGAGCAGCTCGGTCAGCCCTTTTTCGGCGACTTGGGTATTGGCGTCGTCTTTGATTTTGACGGTAATGGAATTGGTGTGGCTCTCGCCGGTGATTTGGTGCATCACGGTCGTATAGGGCGACCAGAGCATCAATACGTCGGCGTTGCCGAAGGAGTTTTCTTCTTTTTGCATCACGCCGATGACGGTCAGCGGGCGTTTGTTGAAGAGGACGGTTTTGCCCAAGGGATTGACATCTGTGCCAAAGAGTTTTTCTTTGGTGTTTTGGTCGATCACGACGACTTGCGAGTCTTCTTTTACATCGCCCTCGTCAAACAGGCGGCCTGATTCCAGCTTCAGTCCGCGCACGTCGAAATATTGTTCGCCCACGCCGTAAAGCGAGGCGGACAAATCGGTGTTGCGGTAAGTCAGCGTGCCGCCGGAGGTGGTTTGCGGCGTGGCGGAAGCGACGTAGCTTTGCTTGGCGATGACTTTGGCGTCGTCAATGGTCAGGGTTTTAATCCTGCCGCTGCGCCTGTCGCCGAAGCCGCGCCCGGGGAAGATGCTGATGGTGTTCGTCCCCATCGCGCTGATGTCTGCGAGGATTTTTTTCTCAGAACCGTTGCCCAAAGCGACGACGGACACGACCGAGGCGATGCCGATGATGATGCCGAGCATGGTCAGGAGCGAGCGCATTTTGTGCGCCATAATCGCCTGCACCGACATTTTGAAGGCTTCGACAAATTGGTCGTAATAAAACAGCCACGAAGATTTTTCTTTGATGCGTTCTATTTTGCTTTCGGGGATTTCGGGATTTTTTGAACTGTCGGAAATGATTTCGCCGTCGCGGATTTCGATGATGCGGTTGGCGATGGCGGCGATACCGGGATCGTGTGTAACCATAATCACGGTATGCCCTTCTTTATGCAGCTTTTGGATGATTTCGATTACGTTTTTGCCGCTGGCGGTATCGAGCGCGCCGGTCGGTTCGTCGGCGAAGATGATTTCGCCGCCGTTCATCAGGGCGCGGGCGATGGAGACGCGTTGCTGCTGACCGCCGGAAAGTTCGCTGGGCTTGTTGCCTTCTTTGCCTTCCAAACCCAAATCCTGCAACAGCTTCTCCGCACGATTAGAACGCTCTTTACCGCCCATGCCCATATACACGGCAGGCAGGGCGACGTTGTCCCGCGCCGTCAGCGAACCCAAAAGGTTGTAGCGTTGGAAAATAAAGCCGAAGCGTTCGCGCCGCAATGCCGCCAGTTCGTCCGGCTCCATTTTGGCGGTTTCGATGCCGTCGATTTGATACGAACCCGAAGTCGCGCTATCCAAGCAGCCGAGGATGTTCATCAGCGTGGATTTGCCCGAACCGGACTGCCCGATGATGGCGACGAAATCGCCCTTCTCTATCGACAGGCTGACATCTTTCAACACATGAACGCGGTTCGCGCCGCTGCCGAAGTAGCGGTTGATGTTTTTACATTCGATTAAGCTCATAAGTGTTTCCGACCGATAATGATGTATGGAGTGGAAAGGTCGTCTGAAAGCGGGATTTTGCTCAGAAACAAAACTTTCAGACGACCTATTGCCTATTTATCTCGGCGGACCGCCCTGCATGGCGCGTTGCGCCGCTTCAGCCTGCTCCGCCGCGCTCATTTCCGACATCACCACCTTGTCGCCTTCTTTCAAACCGCTTTTCACTTCGGTGTTCATACTGTCTTTCAGACCGACCGTAATCTCGCGTTCCGAAGCTTTACCGTCCGCGCCCAAAACGCTGACAAACGATTTGCCGTCGTGTTTTTTAATCGTCAGCGTCGGCACGAGCAAAACGTTTTTCACGCTGTTGATTTCAATCGTATTCTGCGTGGTCATACCGATGGAAAGTTTACCGTCGGGGTTAGGCACCAAAGCGCGGGCGTAGTAGTAAATCGCATTGGAAGTCGTGTCCGTGCTGGTGGTGTAGCTGCCCAGCGACATCGTGGTCAAGCCCGGGTCGACGCTGTCAAGCTTCGCCTTAATCGGCGTATCCGGTTCGGACAGAATCGTAAACGAAATATCCTGCCCCGCTTTAACCTTGGTAATATCGCCTTCGGCAATCTGCATTTTGTTCAACATCGTATCCAGATTCGCCAACTGGATAATCGTCGGCGTGGACTGTACCGCGTTCACCGTCTGCCCTTCTTCCACCGGAATCGCCACCACCGTACCGTCCATCGTCGCGGTAATGCGGGTATAGCCCAATTCCGATTCGGCGGTATTGATGGAAATTTTGGTTTGCTTGATGGAAGCCTTCAGCTCGGCAACGTTTGCCTTAGCCGCAGCCAACGCATCCTTCGCGCTTTCCAAATCCTCTTTAGACGTCGCGTTTTCCTTCCACAAAGCCGCTTCGCGCTTGTATTTCTTCTCCGCGCTGTTCAACGCAATTTCGGCAGAAACCAATTTCGCCTGATACGTTTCCAGCTTGGATTTTTCCGTATTCAGCGTGTTCACCTGAGTGGTCGAATTGATTTCCGCAATCAAATCGCCCTTTTTAACCTGCTGCCCGAGCTTGACGTACAGCTTCTTAATCTGCCCCGAAGCCTGCGCGCCCACCGACACCAGATTCGACGGCGAAATCTCGCCCGTGGCGGATACCGTCTGGCTGATGTCGCCGCGTTTGACCGTTTCCGTGATGTAAGAAGTTTGAGGTTCGGGCTGGAAATAAGACCAAGCAGCAAATCCAAGCACCGCAGCAACCGTTATTCCAACCGTCCATTTATTAATAATCTTTGCCATAACTGACTTTCTGATTCATCCATTTCATCTGTTCAATCCGGCACCCGATTCATGTCGCATAATCCCAACACTTATCCGCCGAAAACGCGCCGAAAACGCTGAAAACGGGCGGATTTTACTGCAAGCCTTTACTCCAGCCAAGTCAACGGCAAATCAAATAAAATCATAATGAATTGTTTTATAATCATTTTATAAAAAACCATTTCCAAGATATTGCAACGCATTTACATATTTTCCCAATCCTGAAATTTATCCAAACATTCAAAATGGGAGAAAAGAACTATAATTGCAGTCTGAATTCCCGCCCATACAATAAAAATTACGACATATCATGAAAAACACATTACAAAAAGGCTTCACGCTGGTCGAGCTGCTCATCGTCATCGTCATCCTCGCCATCCTGGCCACCCTCTCCTATCCTTCCTACGAACGCTTTATCCGTAAAAGCCGCTTGGAGAACGTCCGTTCCGAGCTCCTGATCAATGCCCATAATCTCGAACGCTTCTACGCGCAAAACCGTACGTTTGAGAAGTTCCCGGCAACAGACCTGGTTCAAAACGAATACTTCACCATCCAGTTTTTCAAGTATCAAAACACCCCAGAAGAGAAAAAGAATCCGTCCGCCTCGGGCTTCCTGCTCGAAGCCAAGCCGAATGACGGATACAAAAGCAAAGAGACCTGCTCCGTCTATCTCGACAGCGACGGTATCTTTTGGGCAAGCAATGCAGATTGCCCCGGATATGAACACATAGATCAAAAATAATCCGAACCCTCTGCCGCTATTTTTATCCGTTCATACAAAAGGTCGTCTGAAAAACTTGCTCAAGATTTTCAGACGACCTTTTCATCATCAGCTAAAATCCGCTATTTCCAAGTGAGGAAACCACATTATGAACATCACCCCCGTCCAAGCCCTAAACGACAACTACATTTGGATGATTCAAGACGGCAATCACGCGGCCTGCGTCGATCCGTCCGATGCCACGCCCGTTTTGGTATTCCTTGTCCGCAACCGCCTGATGCTGGCGCAAACGTGGATTACCCATCTGCATCATGACCACATCGGCGGAGTTCAATCTCTCAAAAACGGCTTTATGGAATCGCCCGTGTACGGCGAAGCGGATATCGATGTGGCAACGCATACGGTTACGGCGGGTACGCAGTTTCCTTTTGGCGACGGGCTGGTTACCGTGTGGGCGACGCCCGGCCATACCGACCGCCACGTCAGCTATCTTTTGGAAAACGCCGAAGGTCTGCACGTTTTCTGCGGCGATACCTTATTCTCCGCCGGCTGTGGCAGGGTGTTTACGGGAACGATAGAAGAGTTGTACGACAGTTTCCAAAGATTCAATCAGTTGCCCGAAGACACGCTGTTTTATCCCGCGCACGAATACACCGCCTCTAATCTGCGTTTCGCCGAATTTATCGAACCGGAAAATCCCGATATTCAAGCGGCTTTGCGCGCGGCGGAAGATACGCCGACCCTGCCCGTAACCCTTGCGCATGAACGCAAAATCAATCCGTTTTTACGGGTCGATTTGCCCCAAGTCCGCGAACGGGTTGAGGAATTGGCAGGGAAGCGATTGAACAACGGTTTGGAAGTGTTCGCGGCGCTGCGGGAATTGAAAAACCGGTTTTAGGTCGTCTGAAAACTCAATCCAGCCAATTCAAACCAAAACAATTAATGCCTTCTCCCGTCCCTGAATAAACACGGACGGGAATGACAGCCCTTTTATTTCAATCGGCTATAAAACCTGCGTTCCAATCTATTGCAGGGATTTTGAATACTTTCGCCCCGATAAACTATAATCGGCACATTCAGACGACCTTTCCCAAGCCATGACCCGACAAGTTTTCATCCTAGGCGACCAGCCGCTCCCCGAAGGCAGCAGTAAGCCCTATGCGCTTTTGACGGCGAATCCGACCAAGGAACACCACTATATCGCCCAAACCGAGCAACGGCAGCATGCGCACAATCCCCAAGTCAGCCCACAAAACCAAAATGTTTACCGGCTACCCCTATCCTTGTTTGGCACTCATCCCCATCAGCCGCATGATGAAAGGAAAAAACGCAAACACGCCGCCAAACCGGCCGCCCCGCCCGAAGCGGCAAGCGTCAACATCATCGGCAATCTGGCGGCGAAAAACCTCTACACGCTGACTTTCGTTGAAAACACCGGCAACCAATACAACCTCGAAAGCTGGTTCAACCGCCACGAAAGCGGCTACGAAGATGCCTGCGAACACTTGCGTGCGTTACCCGGATGTCGTCTGAAAACGAGCGAAGCGAGTTTCGCTAAAACGAGCAGAACGTGTTTGAATCAGACCGATTCAGTCAAAGTCCCCGATGCGCTGTGGCGCGTGCTGCGGCTCAAATTCCTCGGCATTTTGCGCAATCCCCGCAACCATCAAAACCCGTTTGCCTACCGCCTGCTTCAAATCCTGCGTTCACGGCTCCCCGAAGCGGGATTCGAGTTCGTCAGCCTCATCAGCCGCCGCGATCCGAAACGCATCGAATCCATCATGCAGGATTTCCATTTTTCCTTTCTCGGCTATGTCAACTGGCTCTCAGGGCTGTATGGCATGTTGAGCGAAGGCGTTTCACAACCGTCGCTGTTTGAGCGGTTGTTCTGCGCCGTTTTTGCCGAACCTCAAGCCGTGAAAATCGAGCTGTTCCGCTATCCCGACGATACGGGGCTGTGCCTCTTCGGCGACAGCGGTTTCTGCATTCAGGCATCGTCCGAACTCATCAGCATCGGCGTCAATATTTCCCACGATATGTTTGCCGTCGTCCATCTGCAAGCCGCACGCTGGCACGATTTTAAAAATACTTTCCATCATGACGCGCCGAAACTGCAAGGCAAAGTGAAGATTATCGACGGCGACCAAACCCAACGCGTCATGTTCAACCGGCTCTGTATCCGCCAATCGCACGAAGCCGTGTTCGGCAGAAGCCCGAACGTAAAAGACTATATCTAAACCATCAAAATCATGAATACTTCCCCCGACGCATCCATCTTAGGCCTAGGCTACCTCGGCCGCCCTTTGGCGCAGAAACTCTACGAAAACGGCAGCAGCGTCGCCGCCGTCAAACGCAGCCTGACTTCGGACGATATTAATCTGCCCATACATCTCGACACCATCAACCTCAATCAAGACAGCGTGTTTCAAAGCACGAACCTTGCCCACGATACAAGCTTTTGGCGGCACCACGCCGACAAACCCGTTTGGTTCTGCCTCTTGCCGCCATCCTCGCTGACGCATTACGCCGACACCGTCAAACAATGGGCAGAACTTGCCCGAGCGTGTAACGTGCAACACCTGATTTTCACCAGCAGCACCAGCGTTTACGGCGATAAAGCGCGGGAATGTGACGAAACTGCAACTCCCGACCCGCAAACCGAGTCCGCCCGCCAAATCCTTGCTGCCGAGCAATACCTGCTCGACAGCGGCGTTCCGAATATCGACATCCTGCGGCTGGGCGGGCTTTATTGCGCCGAACGCCATCCCGTCAGCCGCCTTGTTCAAAAGCAAAACATCCCGGGCGGCAACCAGCCCGTCAATATCGTCCACCGCGACATCGCCGTCGAAACCATGTTTCAGACGACCCTCCATCCAAACGGCAGGCGCATCCGCAACATCGTCGAACCGCGCCACCCGACCCGCCGCGATTTCTATACCGCCGAGGCCGCCAAACTCGGTCTCCCGCCGCCCGATTTCGCACCTGATGACACAAGCAGCGGCAAAATTGTAAATACCGTTTCCGCCGACGGCTTAAGCCTGTAAAATTACGGCTCCGCGACCGTTTCAGACGACCTTTCGGCAGCGGCAAAACCAAAACCAAAAAACACAGTCTTACTTAACAACCCCAAGCCCGAAAGTATCGAGAACACCCTATGTCCGCCCTATTTCCCGTTATCAACCACCTGATACAGCAAAATCCGGAACATCAACAAGACCTGTCCCGCCTGTCAGGCAAAACCCTGAGCCTCAACCTCGCCGGATTCGGACTGACCGGACGCATCAATCACGACGGCTTCCTCGAAACCGCCGACCAACCCGCCGACACCCTCATCACCTTCCACCAAAGCGCCATCCGCAAAATCCTGACCGGACAAGAACCCGGCGTCGGCGACATCAGCCTCGAAGGCGACCTCATGCTCGGCATGACCGTCCTGCCCATACTCGGCAGCCTGCGCTACTACGCTTCAGACGACCTCGCCCGCATCTTCGGAGACTCACTCGCAGGCAGCATCAGCGAACGCGCCGCAAACATCGGGCAAACCGTCAAAAAAATCGGACAAAGCATAGCCGAGCAAATCAGCGATTTTTCCCGCGAACCCGAATCCCCCGTTATCGACGCCGCCACCCTGTCCGCCTGGATGGAAGAAGTGGACAAACTGCGCGACGACGTCGCCCGCCTCAACGAACGCCTCGACCGGCTCGAACGCGACATCTGGATAGACTAATTTTCAGACGACCCCATGCCTATGAACAGCCCGTTTCACAACATCGGTATCGTAACCCGCCCCAATACCCCCGAAATCCAAAACACCGCCCACACCCTCATCCACTTCCTGCAGGGACACGGCCTCACCGTCTATCTGGACGAAATCGGCATAGAAGAACGCTGCATCTATGTTCAAGATACCGTCGGCTGCCACATCGTCAGCAAATCCGACTTGGGCAAACACTGCGACCTCGTCATCGTCCTCGGCGGCGACGGCACATTCCTCTCCGTCGCCCGCGAAATCGCCCCCCGCGCCGTACCCGTTATCGGCATCAACCAAGGGCATTTAGGCTTCCTCACCCAAATCCCCCGCGAAAACATGACCGAAGAGCTGCTGCCCGTCCTCGAAGGCAAATACCTGCCCGAAGAGCGCATCCTCATCGAAGCCGCCCTCGTCCGCGACGGACAAACCTTTCACCGCGCCCTCGCCCTCAACGACGCCGTCCTCTCGCGCGGCGGTGCAGGCCAAATGATAGAGTTCGAAGTCTTCATCAACCAAGAATTCGTCTATACCCAACGCTCCGACGGCCTCATCGTCTCCACCCCCACCGGCTCCACCGCCTACTCCCTTGCTGCCGGTGGCCCCATCATGCAGGCAGGCTTGCACGCCTTCACCCTCGTGCCCATCTGCCCCCAATCCATGACCAACCGCCCCATCGCCATCCCCGACACCTCCGAAATCGAAATCCTCGTTACCCAAAGCGGCGACGCCCGCGTCCATTTCGACGGACAATCCTTCATCGACGTACAAAACCTCGACCGCATCATCATCCGCCGCTACCACAACCCCCTGCGCATCCTCCATCCCACCGACTACCAATACTTCCGAACCCTGCGCCAAAAATTACACTGGGGCGAACAGCTCGTATAAACACCAAAGGTCGTCTGAAACCCGATTGCCAAGTTTTCAGACGACCTTTAATAACCATCCGTTCAAATCCCAAATACGCATATCCCGTCATTCTCGCGCAGGCTGGAATAACAAGATTCATCAATCATTTACACTAAAAATTGATGATAAAAGACGATAAAAATTACTGAGATACTTTTACCCGTTTACCTACTTTTTTCAGACGACCCCGCTATGCCCATCCTCGCTTGGAACACCCCGCCCGCCCCCTCCGAACTTGCCCGCGTGATCGAAACCCGTCCCGCGCCGCTGCATCTGGTTGCCTGTCTGAGCGAAAACCGCATGCCCGATTTTCCTTTGTCCGATGCCCCGACCGAGTTGGAAGGTCGTCTGAAAACCCGCCTCGACCAAGCCGTGAAATGCCTTCAGTTCAACAGCGTCAACTTTCTGGAAAACCTGTTGCCCGACGTACATCTCTGGCTTGTCCCACCAGACTGCGCCGACAGCCTGCACGAACATTTCGATCGTATCGAATGGCAGACCGAAGCCGTACCTCAAGCCGCGCCCAAGCCCGTCAAACCTTGGTTCAGACGACCTCAAGCCACCACTCCGCCCGAACACGCGCTGATTATCGGCGCGGGCATAGCCGGCGCCGCGACCGCGCGCAAACTGGCGGAACACGGCGTGCGCGTTACCGTTTTGGAAGCGGGCAAAGCGGCGCAAGGCGGCAGCGGCAACCGCCAAGGGCTGCTCTACGCCAAAATCTCGCCGCACGACACCGAGCAGACCGAACTGCTGCTGGCAGGCTACGGCTATACCCGCCGCCTGCTGCAAGACCTGCTGCCCGATTCCGACGCATGGGGCGGCGACGGCGTGTTGCACCTCAATTTCGACGAAGCCGAACGCAAACGCAATCAGGCATTGGGTTTGCAGCAACATCACACCCACCTTTACCGCAGCGTGTCCGCCGACGAAGCCGCGCAAATCGCAGGCATAGACGTCTTTTCAGACGGCCTCTACTGGCCGCAGGGCGTATGGCTGAACCCGCCCGCCGTCGTCCGCGCCTTGCTGAATCATCCGCTGATTGCGTTGCACGAAGACACGCCCTTATCCTCCGCCGAATACGACGGCGCAAACTGGACGGCACACACGCCGCGCGGCAGCTTCAGCGCAACCCATATCATCTACTGCATGGGCGCGCACAGCCCGAACGCCGCCGACGCCAACGTTTCCGCCCTGCCTTTCCGCCAAATCCGCGGGCAAACCGGCGTAGCGGCGGCAAGCGGTTTTTCCAAACGCCTGCGCTGCGCCCTATCCGGCGAAAGCTACATCAGCCCGAGCTGGCAAGGGCAACACTGTTACGGCGCAACCTTCGTCCTCAACAGCGACGACGACGCTTGGCACCCGCACGAAGAAACCGCCAACCGCGCCGCCCTGCAACAACTCAACCCGCCATTGGCGCAATCATTGTTTGAGCAAAACCCGCTTCGCTCGGTTTCAGACGCCCCCTTTAAACAACCACAAGGACACGCCGCCCTGCGCTGCGACAGTCCCGACCACCTGCCCGTCGTCGGCGCGCTCGGCGACATCGCCGCCATACAGACCGCCTACGCCAAACTCGCGTTGGACAAAAATTACCGCCTCGACAACGTCCCCTGCCCCTACCTGCCGAACGCCTACATCAACACCGCCCACGGCACGCGCGGACTCGCCACCGCCCCTGTCTGCGCCGCCGCCATTGCCGCCGACATCCTCGGCATGCCCCAGCCGCTGTCCCAACGCCTGCGCACCGCCCTGCATCCAAACCGCACCATCATCCGCGCCATCATGCGGCAGCAGCCTTTGCTTTGATGCATCGCACAGGTCGTCTGAAAGCGAGCGAAACGGGTTTACCCCAAACATGAAAACAAGTTTTTAGACGACCCCGGCACGGCAACAACAAAGCACCCATACAATCATAAAAATATTAACAACCTGTTTTCAAAAATATCTTTCTTAATTTAAAAACCCGAAATTTACATATAAATATCAACCCCTCCTCTTGTCCATTTATAGATTTCGTTTAAAATACCGACCTAAACAACAAATATTCTATATAGATAAAATGCGTCATTACGGAACCATCATCCGCTGGAACGACAACCGGAAGTTCGGAGCCATCCGGGAAGAAAACATGGGCAAGGAAATATTCGCCCCGCTCTCCGCCTTCACCACGCTGCCGCACCCGCCCGCCGAAGGCCAGCGCGTATCGTTTGAAATCATCAAAGGCAGACGCGGACGTGACGAAGCGGAAAACATCTGCTTCGCTTCCGACTGCATCGGCGAAGCCGACTTTTTCGCCCCCGAGCCCGAGCCTTTTAAAGCAGCCTTTTCCAAACTCCTGTGGATCATCCCCGTCATTGCCCTCTTGGCCGCAGGCGGATGGTTCGGCTGGAACTATTGGCAGGAATACCGCCGTCAGGTACAGGAAACAACGGCGGCTGCACCGGTTACGATGGTGTCCGAAGTTGCCGAAAAGATGAAAGCCGAACGCAAGGCATGGAAAGACGCGGCAAGCGGGCGTACTGCTTTCAAACACGGTTCAACTGCTTCAACCGGCTCCGCTGCCACCACCGACACTACCACTGCATTCAAATGCGACGGTCGTCAGCACTGTTCCCAAATGAACTCTTTGGAAGAGGCGGAATTTTTTATCAAAAACTGCCCAAACACCAAAATGGACGGTGATCATGACGGTATTCCGTGCGAAAACGACAGCCGTTGGCATTAATCGCCACAATGCAAAAAGGTCGTCTGAAAATGTTTTTCAGACGACCTTTTTAAATCGGCTACAATATCGCGCAATACAAACCTACCCTACCACCATGTCCAAAAAAATCCTCATCATCACCCCGAGCTGGATCGGCGACTGCGTCATGACCCAGCCGCTTTACCGCCGCCTGCACGAACTCCATCCCGGCTGCACCATAGACGCATTCGCACCCAAATGGTCGATGGCGGTGTTCGAGCGTATGCCCGAAATCAGCCGCGTCATCGAAAACCCGTTCGGACACGGCGCGTTGGAACTGAAAAAACGCTGGCGCATCGGGCGCGAACTGGGTAAACAAGGTTACGACCAAGTTATCGTCCTGCCCGGTTCGCTCAAATCCGCCCTCATCGCCTTCGCCACCGGCATCAAACAGCGCACCGGCTACGTCGGCGAATCGCGTTATTTTTTATTGAACGACATCCGCAAACTTGACAAAGCCGCCCTGCCCCTGATGGTCGACCGCTACACCGCCCTCGCCCATCCGACGCAGGCGGACTTCAACGGACATTCCGATAACCCGCGTTTCACCATTTCCCCCGAAAGCCGCGCCGCCGCCCTTGCCAAATACGGCTTAAACACGAACAAACCCGTTCTCGCCTTCTGTCCGGGCGCGGAATACGGCCCCGCCAAACGCTGGCCCGCGCGCCATTTTGCCGAACTCGGTCGCCGCTATTTAACGGAAGGCTGGCAGGTTTGGCTGTTCGGCTCGCAAAAAGATTTCGACATCGCCGAAGAAATCAACCGACTTTCAGATAACCTCTGCACCAACCTTTGCGGCAAAACCAACCTTTCCGAAGCGATTGACCTGCTTTCCTGCGCCGACACCGTCGTCTGCAACGACAGCGGCCTGATGCATCTCGCCGCCGCTCTCGACCGCAAACTCGTTGCCGCCTACGGTTCGTCCAGCCCCGACCACACCCCGCCCTTGAGCCCAAAAGCAAAAATCGTCAGCCTGCACCTCGAATGCTCGCCCTGCTTCAAACGCGAATGCCCGCTGGGACACACCGACTGTCTGAACAAACTCACGCCGGACATGGTTCAAAAAGCAGCGGAGGAATTGGCGGAAACGGAATCTGAGTAAATACGGTCAAAGGTCGTCTGAAACCTGCTTTCCAAAACAGATTAAAATAAATGGCAATACCCATGCCGTCATTCCCGCGCAGACGGGAATCCAGAGTTTTGAAGCCGTACCCATCTTTAAACATTCCTAAAAATCAAGGTCTGGATTCCCGCCGGCGCGGGAATGACGGCATAGAGACTTCTTATTTTCATTCACCCTATCTTTTCAGACAGAAGTAGCGTGGGCTTTGCCCACGAAATCTACCCATTCCCGATACAGTGTTTATCCACTATCATCATTCCTACTTTCAAATTTTCAGACGACCTTTCCACCATTGACCTCGAAACCCCATACTGCCGTGAAACAAACCGCAAGTTAGCCGCCTCCACCCTGTTTTGTATTGAATTCCCGTTCAGACGACCTTATCATCAACCCATTCCCACTTTCCCCGCAGAGACACCATGCAAAACATCCAAGACTACGTCCGCCGCACCGCGTCCGCCGCCAAGCAGGCTTCCTATATTGTCGCTGCCGCCGAGACCGCACAAAAAAACGCCGCGCTCCTGCGCGCCGCCGAACTCATCAAACACCATCAAACCGCCATCCTCGCCGCCAACGCTCAAGATATGGAACAAGCCGCGCAAAAAGGTTTGAATGACGCTCTGCTCGACCGCCTTCGGCTGAGCGAAAAAACCATAGATGCCATGTGCGAAGGTTTGCGCCAGATTGCCGCCCTGCCCGACCCCGTCGGTGAAATGGACGAATTCCGCACCCGCGAAAACGGCCTGCAAATCGGTAAAATGCGCGTACCTTTGGGCGTGGTCGGCATCATTTACGAATCCCGACCCAACGTAACCGTCGATGCCGCCGCCCTCTGCCTCAAGTCCGGCAACGCCTGCGTCCTGCGCGGCGGCAGCGAAGCCTTCAACAGCAATATGGCGCTTTCCAAACTGATTACGCAGGCGTTAGTTGAAAACGGCCTGCCCGCAGCGGCCGTCAGCCTGATTGAAAACACCGACCGCGAAAGCGTCGGCGCCATGCTGCAAAGCCCCGAGTTTATCGACGTCGTCATCCCTCGCGGCGGCAAATCGTTGGTTTCCCGCATCGCCGCCGAAGCCCGCGTGCCCGTCATCAAACACCTCGACGGCATCTGCCACGTCTATATCGACCGCGCCGCCGACGCCGAAAAAGCCGTCAACATCGCCTTCAACGCCAAAACCTCGCGCTACGGCACCTGCAACACCATGGAAACCCTGCTCGTCCACCAAAGCCGCGCCGCCGAAATCCTGCCCGTACTGGCAGAGAAATACGCCGCCCGCGACGTCGAGCTGCGCGGCTGCCCGCGTACCCTTTCCATCCTGCCCCACATTCAGACGGCCTCCGAAGAAGACTGGGACACCGAATACCTCGCCCCCATCCTCTCCGTCAAAATCGTCGACAGCCTCGAAGAAGCCGTCGCCCACATCAACACCCACGGCAGCCACCACACCGACAGCATCGTAACCGAATCCTACACCGACGCCCGCACCTTCCTGCGCACGGTCGACAGCGCCAGCGTCATGGTCAATGCCTCTACCCGCTTCGCCGACGGCTTCGAGTACGGCCTCGGTGCGGAAATCGGCATTTCCACCGACAAAATCCACATCCGCGGCCCTGTCGGCCTGCACGGGCTGACTTCGCAGAAATGGATCGTGTTGGGCGACGGGCAGGTACGGGAGTAATCCGTCGCTTTCTTGAGTGATAAAACGGTAAAAAGGTCGTCTGAAAAACAGTTTTCAGACGACCTTTTCTGTTTTACTTTCCCTATTATCCATACACCTAATTATTTCTAATTTTAAATTAACATATTAAACAATATCTTAAATTACTATATCTTCTACATTATTGTTTTCCCCGATACAATCGACATCATGCCATATAAGAAAAAATCTATTTAATGTCAAATAGATATAAATTTATTATTCACTCTTCCCATCCATTTTTCCACAGGAGAACTATTATGGCTGATACATTGCTTTCTTTAAAAAACAACCAATCCGTCGTTATTACCGGTACGGACCGTAATGATACTTTATATGGTAGTACGGGACATACCATATTCTACGGTGGTTTAGGGAACGATACTTACTACAGTAAAAATGCGGGCGATACCATCATCGAGCGTGAAAACGAAGGCCGCGATCTAATCTATAGCAGCACCGACTTTACCTTACCAGAACATGTCGAAGATCTGAAGTTGCAGGGCAACAGTATGTTAGGTATCGGCAATGATGCAGACAATGTTATATCGGGCAATTCCAACGGCAACCGTCTATATGGCAAAGGCGGCAATGATCTGATGCTTGGCGGAAATGGCAACGATTATCTATGGGGCGACGATGGTGATGACCGACTTGGCGGACTAGGTGGCAACGACGTTCTGAATGGTGGAAGCGGAAACGATTTTCTATCTGGGGATGACGGGGAAGATATCTTATATGGCGGTACGGGTATGGACACCATGCTCGGAGGAAAGGGAAACGATACTTTCTATGTAGATAATATAAAAGATACAGTCGTCGAAGACGCAGATGCAGGCTACGATACGATATACAGCAGTGTTACCTATACCGCGCCAACCCACGTTGAAAAACTGATTTTAGAAGGTAAAGACAATATCTTCGGCTTTGGCAACAATGCCGATAACAGCCTTATCGGCAACAGCGGCAACAATCGCTTGAGTGGCGGGCGAGGTAGCGACACGCTCTATGGCATGGAAGGTAACGACCTATTAATGGGTGGTGATGATCGCGACGAACTTTACGGCGGACAAGGTGATGACATCCTGCGCGGCGATGCAGGCAACGACCTGCTCGACGGAGGCTATGGCAACGACACTTTAGACGGCGGCAGCGGTGCAGACACTATGGCCGGCGGCTTGGGAAATGATGCCTATCATGTTGATAATGTAAACGATACGGTTATTGAGGAAACGAACGGCGGTATCGACACGATTTATAGCAGTGTTACCTATACCGCGCCAACCCACGTTGAAAACCTAACGCTAACAGGCAACGACAATACCTTCGCATTCGGCAACAACGCCGATAATATTCTGACGGGAAACAGCGGCAATAACCGATTAAGCGGAGGACGCGGCAGCGATACGCTATACGGCAACGAAGGCAACGACCTGCTGATGGGAGGGGATGATAGAGATTTCCTATACGGCGGTAACGGAGACGACATTCTTCGCGGCGACGAAGGTAACGACCTGCTTGATGGTGGCAGTGGCAATGATACTTTGGACGGAGGCAGCGGTGCAGATACCATGTCTGGTGGGTACGGGAATGATATCTACCATGTAGATAATGTCAAAGATACAGTTACTGAGTGGTGGGGAGAAGGTGTCGATACGATATATAGTAGTGTTTCCTACACAATCCCAACCTACGTCGAACACCTGACCCTGACCGGCAGCAACAACACTTTCGGCATCGGCAATTACGGCGACAATACCATTACCGGCAACAGCGGCCACAACCAATTAAACGGTGAGGGCGGCAATGATACCCTTTACGGCATGAGTGGAGACGACCTGTTGTCAGGCGGCAGCGGAAACGACTATCTCTACGGCGGCGACGGAGATGACAGGCTGAATGGAGGAGACGGGATCGATTACCTCCACGGCGGCGACGGCAACGACTACCTCACAGGCGGTTCGGGCAGCGATACCATCGTTACAGGTGCAGGTAAAGATACCGTCGCTTTCTCCGCCTCAGACATCCGCGACGGCAGCATAGATCGTATTACCGACTTCAACCCTTATATGGACAAGCTTGATCTGTCCGGTATGCGTTCCCTGCTAAGCGGCAGCGAGGCAAATGTGAGCTGGTCGGAACTGTTCGTCAAAAATCCTTATTATTACGACACCGGCCGTTCTTACCTCGTCTTCGACTCTGTATCTCAAACCCTCGCCTACCGAGCGGCCGGTGCAAGCAGCAATACCGTGTTCGCCAAATTTGACGACAGTCAGGCAGCTTGGTTGAGCGCTTCCAATATCATCGGCTAAGCTGAGGCAAACCGGATTTTTAGAGGAAGCCTGAGCGCAAACGTCGTCTGAAACCTAATTTTCGGTTTCAGACGACGTTTCTGTTTAACGGGAAAAATAAAAACAGGATGAGGCCTTTGCAATAACATAAGTTATAGTGGATTAACCTTTAAACCAGTACGGCGTTGCCTCGCCTTGCCGTACTATCTGTACTGTCTGCGGCTTCGTTACCTTGTCCTGATTTAAATTTAATCCACTATATTTCAGCCATCCTTTCATCACAGGTTTGACGGTATATTACCTATTTCCCCACAAACCGTAGATATTTGAGAAAACTCTTTATCGGCTGGTAATTAGCCTGCTGCTTATCCCGACTCCGAGTTACTGTAATTTTTGATATGGCAAACATCCGAAACGTCGTCTGAAAACGGGCAATCCGTTTTCAGACGACGTTTTGTCAAACACGATAAACCTCTTTCGGCTACCCACGGATCAATCATCCCAGGCGTTCATCATCTTCTCCCGCCAAGCCGTGCAGCAGCAATCCCAATACGTCCTGCGGCAGCTTTTGCGGCGCAGCGGCATAAAGCGCGGCCAGTTGCGGATGGCGCATCAATATATCCGCCTGACGTATGAACAGGTCGATGAGTTCCACCGGCAAATCGGGCTGGATCAGGCGGCGTTGTTGCAGGGTGTGGAAGAAACCGCGCATAAAGGCGTATTTTTCTTCGTTCAATTCGTGGAAAAACCGCTCCAGCTCCAAATCGGTGTTCTCTTCGATGTCGCGCAGGAAGGCGGCGGAATAGAGTTCTTCAAACGATTGTTTTTGCAAGGCGAATACGGCTTCGGCAGCTTCGCGCAGGCTGCATTGCCGTGCGAGCAGCGCCTCAAATTCAGCACGGATGCGGTTTTTCTGCTCGGTAACAATTTCCTGCAAGAGCGCGTTTTTGCCGCTGTAATGTTTGTAAAAGGTAACGCGGCTGACGCCGGCCTCGGCGCAGATTCTGCCCACGGATACGGCGGAAAAGCCGTGTTCGCGGAACAGGCGGCGGGCGGTGTCGGCAATGGTTTGTTGTTTGCTGGCGGTCATGACGGTAGAAAGGTTTTGATTTTGTTCATAAAGGGTTTCATTAAAGTTATCCGCAAGTCGGATACTCATCATATTTCCCCACGGCGGCAATGGCAATATGGCGGCGTTTCAGACGACCTCTTTCCTTGTCCCTCCGCTACGCCCTACGAATGAGGGGGCTGTCGAATGCTTAGCAAACCAAATTCATAAAGGCCGCGGAATTGCCCTCCCAAACCTTTTCCCGCCGAATGGGAGAGGGAATTGTTTTGAGATGGTTCACTGTAAAAAGGGGGAAGTAAAGTGAATGATAAACACTTGCATTCCTGTTTTTTGTTTCTTATACTTTACATTAATAGTTTGTTTTATGTAAATGTGTAAACAACAAATATTTGCATACTGACGGAGCGGTTGGATTGCCTGATGTTCAATCCGCTCCGACGTATGTCGTCTGAAAGGATAAGGAAATGCAGAAACCTACCCTCCGCCGCCTGCCGCTGCTGCTTGCCGCTGCCTTTGCCTCCGAATGGATTTATGCCGCCGATGCGGCGCAAGACGCGGAACAAGTGCAGTTGGAAGAAGTCGTCGTTACCGGCGAACGCACCAACCGCAGCGGCTTTGAAACCGCCACGTCCAACCGCGTTTTCTCCACGCCGAACATCGACCGCAGCGGCCACAACCTTTCCGCCACCGACCTGCTCAAACAGACTGTGAACACGGTGGACTTGGGCAGCGGCAACGATTTGCCGACCGTGCGCGGCGTGGACGGCTCCGGTCCTGCCGTCGGTGCGGTGGCGTTTTTCGCGGGCACGCGGCCGCGCCTGAACCTGTCCATAGACGGCCGCTCCGCCACTTACAACGAATTCGCCTTCGGCACGCAGTCTCTGTGGGACATGCAGCAGGTGGAAGTCTTGCGTGGGCCGCAAAGCCATGTGCGCGGGCAGAACGCGGTGGCTGGCGCGGTGGTGATGCGCTCCAAAGACCCGACCGACGAATGGGAAGGCGCGCTGCGCTTGGGTTTGGGCAACCAGAAAACGCGCAACATCGCCGGCGTAGTGTCCGGCCCGATTGTGAAAAACAACCTTGCCTTCCGCTTGAGCGCGGAGCGGCAGCAGCGCGAAAGCTACGAGCCGTTCGTGTCCTACGAACCGACCGGCAACCCGCGCCGCTTGGAAAACACCAACGTGCGCTTCAAACTCCTGCTCACGCCCGAAAACCATCCCGATTTTTACAGCCGCCTGACACTGAACCACATCCGTTCGCGCGCGCCGCAAAACGAAATCATGGGCAACACCGCCAGCCGCCGTTTTTTAAAAGAAAAACCCGTGTTCGTAACCGGCTCGACATCGGGCATCTGGGACGTATCGTGGCAGCTTAACGACTATCTGAAACTGGAAAACAAACTGGTTTACGGCCGCTACCACAACGAGCGGCTGCACCTGCCGATGACCGTCAGCCCGCAAGGCGTTCCCGCCGAACTCAAAGGCCGCGAACTGCAATGGGAACCGGTATTGCATTTTTCAAACAAAGGTCGTCTGAAAGGCCTTGCCGGACTGCACTACTTCCGCAGCAAACAAGACGAATGGGTGGATATCCGTAGCGTCGGCGGCCGCAACACCTTTGACGACCGCAACAGCGTGCGCGCCCTGTTTGCCGAAACCACATACAGCCCCAGCGAAAAATGGGACATCACAGCCGCCGCCCGCCTTGAAAAAGAAACGCACAAACGAAGCGGCGGCAGCGGCGCACTGCACCTCGATTTAGACAAAGGCCAGACCGTCTTCCTGCCCAAAATCGATATCGCCTTCAAACCCACCGACCAATGGGTCAGCGGCATCAAAGCCGCGCGCGGCTACAACCCCGGCGGCGCGGGCATTACCTTCGGCCGCCCCGTCGTAACCTACACTTATGAACCCGAATATGTGAACAACTACGAGTGGTACACCCGCTGGCGCAGCGCAGACCGCCGCCTGCAACTCTCCGGCAACCTGTTCCTGAACCACTACCGCGACATGCAGCTCCCCTTCTATCTCGGCACCAACTCCGTCGTCATCCGCAATGCCAAAAAAGTCCACACCTACGGCGCGGAACTTGCCGCCGACTGGCAGGCGACCGACAGCCTGAAACTCACCACCGGACTGGGGCTGCTCAACACCAAAATCAAAAGCTATCCCGACAGCGGCATCGAAGGCAACAAACTCGGCCGCGCGCCCAAATACACCGCCAACATCGGCGTGAAATACCTGAACGACAAAGGTTGGGAAGCCGGCGGCGACGTACGCTTCTACGGCGGCTACTACTCCGCCGCCGACAATGCCGAATCGGGCAAAATCGGCGCGTACAACCAAGTCAACCTCTACACCGCCTACAACTTCAAACAAGGCCGCATCTCGCTCTACGCCGACAACGTGTTCAACCGCCGCCGACCCATATTCATTTCCAGCGCCGACCGCCAAGACGCGCTCTACCAACGCCCCAGAAGCGTCGGCGTGAGCGCGGAATGGAAGTTTTAGGCGGTGCTGAAATGATAGAGGTCGTCTGAAAAAACGTAGATCGGGCATCAATGCCCTACCTACGGTTACTGGAATAACGAAGGTCGTCTGAAACGGCCGTAACAACCGACTGCCGTCATTAGCTTACGCAAGTCCGCTTCGCTACCCCCGCGCAGGCGGGAATCCAGAATGGAGACTCGAAGACACTTCTTTATCCGATAAGTTTCTGTGCGGATGGGTCTGGATTCCCGCCTGCGCGGGGGTAGCGAAGCGGACTTGCGTAAGCTAATGACGGCACAAGAAATCTAATAAAAAGCCAAGCATAAATGTCCAACTATTGACCTACCCTGCTTCCCCAACATCCAAAGGAATCCCATGCATTACTTCACCCCCGCCAAAACCATGCCCGAAGGCACCATCTACCTGACCGACCTGACCCACGTCGCCGACTTTGCCGACTGGCTGGCCGAATTCGAAACCCTGTTAAACCAAAACCGCCGCTTCGCCACCGTCTGCACCCCCATGCGGCGGCAGGTGAGCGACGAACAGCGCATTGCCGACCGCAAAACCTACATCGAATGGATAAAGGTACACCGGCCGCAACTCGCCGAACGCTGCGCCGCCATGCTCCTCATCGAACCCGACGCGGCGCAACTGCAATTCTTCCGCGAACAATCATCCAAACTCGCCCCCGCGCTGGGCGTGAACTACATCGTCGAAGCCGACGAGCAGACCGCCCTGCTGCGGGCGGAAGAAGCGTTAAAGGTCGTCTGAAAACAGAATCCATGCTCCGACAGCGGCTTTATAGTGGATTAAATTTAAATCAGGACA
>NZ_KV789511.1:0-6407 GCF_001807625.1 Neisseria sp. HMSC03D10 | reverse complement strand
CCGTACTGGTTTAAAGTTAATCCACTATATCATCCGGCCTTGCCTGCCCGATACGGATTTGAGCAAACCGACATTCGTTTGATAGCATGGGAACACTCGGCAACTGACTTTCAGGAGTACAAAAATGTCATTTACCACAATCATTTATGCCCATCCCTACGATCAAAGCTTCAATCACGGCATTTTGCGGCGTGTGCAGCAACTGTTGGACGAAAAAGGCGAAAAATACCAACTGATCGACTTATACGCAGACGGTTTCAACCCCGCCTACACCAAAGAAGAGCTTGCCCTGTTCAACCAAGGCAAAGCCCTTGATCCGCTGGTCTTACATTATCAGGAACTATTGAAAACCACCAACCGTCTGATTTTTATCTTTCCGATCTGGTGGGCGGATATGCCCGCCATCGTCAAAGGATTTGAAGACAAAGTTTTCCTAAAAACATTCGCCTACATCCCCACTGCCACAGGCCTGAAAGGCAACCTATCCCACATCAAAGAAGCACTGGTCATCAGCACGTCCACCGCCCCCACATGGTATCTGAAATGGTTTGGCGGCAACGGCATCGGCAAAGCGATGGTGGGACACACTCTCAAAGGCATAGGTATCGCCAAACGCCGTTGGCTCAACTTCGGCAATATGGACAAATCCACCGACGAACAGCGGCAGGCGTTTTTGGCAGATTTGAGCCGAAGCGTGTAATCTTCAGGCGGTCTCTTACTTCACCGCCGAATTTCCGCCATCCGCAAACAAGGCCGTACCCGTTACAAAACTGCCCATCGGGCTGACGAGGAACAAAATCGCGGCGGCAATTTCTTCGGGTCGGGCGATGCGTTTGACCGCATGCAGCCCTTCCGCCCATGCCCGCTGTTGCGGATCGGTAGTCATCATTTCAGTGTCCGTACCACCGGGCAGGAGGGCATTGGCGCGGATACCTTGGGCGGCATAATCGGCGGTGATGCCTTTTGCCAGTGCGGCAAGTGCGGCTTTGGCGCAGCCGTAGGCGGTTTTGTTCGGCAGGGCACAACTGGTGCCGACAAAGCTAGACGTGAACACAATCGCGCCACCACCGCGTGCGAGCATAAGGAGAATTTGGCTGCGCGCGCCGAGAAAGGCAGCGGTTAGGTTGCCGTCCAGCGTATCACGCCATTCGTCGGGCGAGATGTCGGCCAAGGGTTTGTATGCACCGATAATGCCTGCATTGTTGACGGCAATATCTAGGCCACCGAACTCGCGTTCCGCCGTGCGGACGACGGCTTCATGCGTTTCAGGCAGTACCGCGTCGCCTGCAACAGCAACAGCCCGTCCGCCGCATGCGCGTATCAGTGCGGCGGTTTCTTCCAGTTTGTCGGCACGGCGGGCGCATAAGACAACGTTTGCGCCGTGTTCCGCCAACAGCAGGGCGGCAGCGCGCCCGATGCCCGACGACGCGCCGATAACGGCGGCGGTTTTATTGTTCAAATTCAATAAGCTTGACATAACGTTCCTTACATATGCGGTTAAAGACGATGCAAGTTTAAGGAAGCCGCGATATAAAAACGACCCGATTATTGATGAATTTCAGACAGACAAACAATCTTTCCATCAATAATCGGGTCGTTTCTTGTCGGCTTTCAGGCTATCCTATCCCATACAACGACAGGATAATTTATGAACTTAAATCAAACCCGCCAATTCCTCCGCATTGCCCGCGCCATCGAATACCTTTACGACCATGCCGCCGAGCAGCCCGATTTGGCGCAGGTGGCGGCGGCAGTGCACGTCAGTCCCGAACATTTGCAGCGCGAATTTTCCGCATGGGCGGGCATCAGCCCGAAAAAAATGCTGCAACACATCAGTATCAGCCGCGCCAAAGAAGCCCTGAAAAACAGCGAAAGCGTGGCGGAAGCGGCGCATTGCGGCGGACTGAGTGGCACGGGGCGGCTGCACGATTTGTTTATAAACATCGAAAAAATGACTCCGGGCGAATACAAAAACGGCGGTGCGGGCTTGCAAATCGATTACTGTCTGATTCCCAGCCCCTTCGGCGACCTGCTGGCGGCCGCCACGCATAAAGGCATCTGCTTCATGCGTTTTTCAGACGACCTCTCTGCCGCCCTGGACGAATTGCGCGCCGAGTACCCGAACGCCCGCCTAGTTGAACGGGAAACCGAGTGCCACCGCCAAGCCGCAAAAGCATTCGGCAGCCCGTCCGACCGTTGCGACGGCAGCGTTACCCTGCACATCAAAGGCACGCCGTTCCAGCTCAAAGTCTGGCAGGCGCTGCTTGCCATCCCTGCTGGCCGCCTGCAAAGCTACGGTGTAGTCGCACAAGCCGCCGGTTCGCCCAAAGCCGCACGCGCCGTCGGCACCGCCATCGGCAAAAAACCCGTCGCCGTACTCATCCCCTGCCACCGCGTCATCCGAAAAAGCGGCATCATCGGCGGCTACCGCTGGCAGCGCGGACGTAAGATGGCGATATTGGCGCACGAATTAGGAGAGCCCGATGACATTTGACCTCTTCCCCGAAACCGCCGACCCGCACGCAAACATCCTACCCTACGACGGCATCGTCAATGATTACGGTATCATCTTCACCACCGAAGAAGCCGATGTCTGCCTGCACACCCTGCTGCGCGACATTCCCTGGCGGCACGACCAAGTCCGGCTGTACGGCAAAACCATCACTACCGCCCGGCAAATCGCCTGGTACGGCGAAGCGGGCGCGGCCCACACCTATTCCGGCATCACCCGCGAGCCCCTGCCGTGGACACCGTTTCTGCGGCAACTGAAAGAACGGGTCGAACAACACCTGCAAACCGTCAGCCCCACCCATTTCAACGCCTGCCTGCTCAACCGCTACCGCCACGGCGGCGAAGGCATGGCGTGGCACAGCGACAGTGAAGCCGAACTGGGCGCAAACACCATCATCGCATCCTTCAGCTTCGGCGCCACGCGCAAATTCGCCTTCCGCCACAACAAAACCCGCGAAAAACGCGAAATCCTGTTGCACCACGGCCAGCTCATCGTCATGCGCGGCAGCACCCAGCACCACTGGCAACACGCAGTGATGAAAAGTAGCAGGATTAACGAAGAACGGATAAGTCTGACGTTTCGGACGTATGTAGGAAGGTCGTCTGAAAGACAAAATATAGCGGATTCGAATAAGAACGCCTCACATCGTCATTCCTGCGCAGGTGAGAATCCAGAAAGTGGAGTTTAGGAAATCCTTTTACCCTGAAGGTTTCCGTGGGATAGTTCCAGACTTCTGCCGTAGCTTGCCCCCGCGTAGAGGGCGAGAATGAGGTTGACAGTAAATGAAGTATTGACAAAATAAGTGAATTAACTATTGCAGATGCAAATGGGAAATGCCCGCATCGTCATTTCCGTCCCCCCAATCAAGGAAAACCAACCCATGCCCCCAACCCCGACATCCCCCGCCCCGCGCGACTGGCTGCTGCTTATCGGCGGCAGCACCTACAAATTCACGCTGACCGGTTTTTATCTGGTCGCGCTGGTCGCTATTTTGAAAAACCACGGTTACAGTCTGAACCAATTGAGCTGGATACATTTAATCGGCGGTATCGAAGCGGCGAAGGTGTTGTTTGCCGCGCTGATGGAGAGGCGGCCGGCGGGGCGGTTCGGGCGGTTTCGCGGCTGGCTGCTGGCGGCGACGCTGGGACTTTCGGCGGTGTTCGGGCTGATGGCCTGTACCGACATCACACAGAACTTCCCGCTGCTTCTGGCCTGCTGCGTTTTGCTCTCGGCAATGTCAGCGGTATACGGCTGCGCGATGTTGGGCTTGTCGTGCATCGTCCTGCCGCACCGCGAACGCGGTTTCGGCGGCGTGATTCAGACCATGGCGGCGCGCGGCGGCAAGATGATCGGCGGCGCGCTGGTGTTGTGGCTGTATCAGGAATACGGGCAGACGGCGGCGGCGGGCTTTATGCTGGCGTTCACCCTGCTGATGCTGCTGCAACTCTTGTGCTACCGCGAGCCGGAAAGCCCGACGGCGCAAGGCGGTTTGACAGCGTTGGCGGCGCGGCTGGTCTCCTTTTGGCGGCAGCCTGAAACGGGCTGGCGGTGGCTGGTTTTGCTGTTTGCCGTTGCCGCACCGTATGCGTTTGCGGCGGCGACTTTTGTGCCCAAGCTGGCGGATTTGGGCTTCAACCCGAAGCAGACGGGCGGGATTCTGGCGGTGGGTATTCCTGTTGCCTGCCTGATTGTAACGCCGCTGTCGGGCTGGTTTTCGCGCAATTATCCGCGCCGCAAACTCGTGTTCCTGCTCTACGCGCTGCAACTGCCGCTTTTAGCGTCCATGACCGCCATCGACGCGCTCGCCCGCGTCCACCCTTGGCTGCCGCCCGCGCAAATCATCGCCCTGAGCCTGAGCTACACGCTGCTGCTGCCAGTGATACTGGCGTTGGTGATGGACAAATCCGACCGCGCCACCGCCGCACTCGACAGCAGCCTGCAATTTTCCGTGGTTCTACTCGGCAGTTACGCGGCCGGTTTCGCCGCCCTGCGGCTGGCAAAGGCAGTCGGCTATGCCGATGCGTATTGGGCAGCGGTGGGCCTGGCCGTATTGGCGGGCGGGCTGCTGTATGCATGCAAAAGCCTGTTTGATTCAGACGAGCCGTCATGAGAGATCGTCTGAAAACCTTCCTTTCCGATTTCAGACGACCTTTTACCATGTATCCAAATGAAAAATGCCATGCCGCGATTTTGTTATTTTAATTCACTGTGATTTCCCACCGCGCTGGCTGAGGATAAGGCAACGCCGTATGGCTTAAAGCCTACCTGCCATATTCCCTGACTTAATCTGCCAAACTGAAGAGGTCGTCTGAAAAACTCTGCTTCGGTTTTTTAGACGACCTCTTCAATTCAAGATGCCTTGTTTTAAATTTCAAAACTGTCCGTTTGGTCAGCCTTGCGTATCATGCCTGCGGCGACGGTGTGGTTGGTGGCTTCGTCTATCAGGATGAACGCGCCGAGGGCATGGTTTTCTTCGTAGGGCGCGGCGGCAATCGGCTGCTGGGTTTTGAGGCTGACGCTGCCGATGTCGTTGAGTTTGAGCGTGTCGGCGGATTCGACGCGGCTGAGGGTGTTCACGTCCCAAACGTAGGAAATCGCGCTGATTTTGACGGGGGTGGTTTGGGTGGTGTGTTTCAGCAGGTATTTGCGGCGCAGGTTGAGTGGGATGTCGTCGAACCAGCACAGCGCGGCTTGGAACTGCTGTTCGGGCGCGACGGGGCTGTCGGCGGCGGCGATGCTGTTGCCGCGCGAGATGTCGAGGTCGGTGTCGAGCGCGACGGTCAGCACTTCGCCCGCTTCGGCGGATTCGGTTTTGCCGTTTGGATTGTAAATTTCGGCGATTTTGGCGGTATGTCCGCTAGGCAGGACTTTGATTTCGTCGCCGGTTTTCAGACGACCTGCCTCCAGCCTGCCTTGATAGCCGCGGAAGTCGTCGCTGCTGCTGCCGTCTTGCCGTGCGACGCGCTGCACGGGGAAATGGGCGGCTTGGTCGGCGGCGTTTTGGCGGTTGACGGGCAGGCTTTCGAGCAGGGGTAAAAGCGGCAAACCTTGATACCACGGGGTTTGGCTGCTGGCATTGACGATGTTGTCGCCTTTTAACGCGCTGATGGGCAGGAAGTGGATTTGGGCTTGGAGGCCGATTTGTTCCGCCAGCTTGCGGTAGGCTGCGGTGATGGCTTGATATTTGGTTTCGTCGAAGTCGAGCAGGTCGAGTTTGTTGACGGCGACGATGATGTTGGGGCAGCCCAAGAGTTTCAGAATCGCGCTGTGGCGTTTGGTCTGCGGCAGGAGAACGGGTTCGCCGCCGGAAAAATCGACGCGCGTTGCGTCTATCAGGACGATGGCGGCGTCGGCGGTCGATGCACCCGTTACCATGTTGCGGGTGTATTGTTCGTGTCCGGGCGTGTCGGCGATGATGAATTTGCGCTTGGGCGTGGCGAAATAGCGGTAGGCGACATCGATGGTGATGCCTTGTTCGCGCTCGGCGGCAAGGCCGTCGGTGAGGCTGGCGAAGTCGGGCGTTTCGCCGTTTTCGGCAGCGCGGTTGAGTTTGTCGAGCTGGTCGGTCAGCAGGGTTTTGCTGTCGTAGAGCAGGCGGCCGATGAGGGTGGATTTGCCGTCGTCGACGCTGCCGGCAGTGATGAAACGCAAAAGCGGGGCGGTGGTTGCGGTCATGGTTCTTTCCTTAATTCTCGGATTGCACGTTACTTTAATGAGGTCGTCTGAAAATGGGAAAGAATGCTTGGTTTTAAAAAAAGATGATTTCGTTATATTCGTAAAAAAGCGGATTGGATTGAAAATACTGTAAGCCCCTATTCCGTACAGATAGGCATGAGCGCTGCCAAAATATTCCCTATCTGACAAAAAGGTCCTTGGATTCGGATTTCAAGTGCAA
>NZ_KV789510.1:42149-48997 GCF_001807625.1 Neisseria sp. HMSC03D10 | reverse complement strand
CGCTCGGCTTCAGCTTTGGCTTTTGCAGCTTCCTCAGCCGCTTTGCGTTCAGCTTCAGCTTTGGCTTTTGCAGCTTTTTCAGCCTCTTCTGCCGCTTTACGTTCGGCTTCGGCTTTAGCTTTGGCGGCTTCTTCCGCAGCTTTTCGTTCCGCTTCGGCTTTGTCGTTGCTATCCGCTTTTACGTCTTGATTCTGGTTTTCAGACGACGTTTGTGTTGAATTTACGGAATCTTCGACTTCTTTATGGATATTTTCTTCAGATGCTTCTAAAGCATTATTTGCATCAGCTTGATTACCGGCAGGAGGGGTTGCCGTTCTTTCCGTTTGTCCGGATGGATTCGGAATATTGCCCGGCTGGACAATCGGGTAAGTCGGGGTTGGAGCGACAGACGGTGTACCGCCTCCGCCACCTCCTCCACAGGCTGTTAATATTGAAACGGCAATACAAGATAAGATATGAGGGTAAGGCGTTTTCATCGTAATGTTCTCAATTTAAAGTAGTTATGTGAAAATCATTCTATGCGTGTTTCATTTTTATGTCATCTGATTTTTGCGACGAAAGGTATCATTTTTAGTTAAACGGTTTATTTTATTTGCATTTTTTTAGTGTAAAATATGCAAAAAGCGTGATAAATGGTCGTTTTTTATACTCAAACGGTATGTTTTTATTGTGTTATAATCCGCACTTCATACAGGTCGGACAGACAGTCGCCGCGTATCGCGTAAGGCATACGGGGAGGAAAGTCCGGGCTCCGCAGAGCAGGATGCCGGCTAACGGCCGGGCGCGGAAACGCGACGGAAAGTGGAACAGAAAGCAATACCGCCGACGGCCACCTTCGGGCGGCACGGGTAAGGGTGAAAAGGTGCGGTAAGAGCGCACCGTGCACTTGGTAACAAGGCGCAGCAGGCTAAACCCCATCCGGAGCAAGACCAAACAGAACGCATTGACGCTGCTCGCCGAGCGTTCGGGTAGGTTGCTGGAGTGCATCAGTAATGGTGTGCCTAGAGGAATGACTGTCCGAGACAGAACCCGGCTTACCGTCCGGCCTGTATGTCCCGATTATTGAAAAAGGTCGTCTGAAAAATAGAAATCTGTTTTTCAGACGACCTTTTGCTTTATCCGGGCAATCTATCAGTTTGACAGTTTTTTAATATTACGTTAAAAAAGGTTATGCCATATATGGCTGAAAAATGGACGGTGCAAAATGTGCCGCAACTGAAAATAAAAGGCGGTTTCAACGCCTTTGGAGAACTTTTATGTCTGACAACTACTCCGCCCGCAAGGGAAAAACCTTCTTCGGGCATCCCATCCAGCTTTCTACTCTGTTCCACATCGAATTGTGGGAACGTTTCTCGTTTTACGGTATGCAGGGTATCTTATTGATTTATCTGTATTACACTGCCGACAAAGGCGGTTTGGGCATAGACAAGTCGCTCGCCGGCGGCATCGTCGGCGCGTACGGCGGCAGTGTTTATTTGTCCACCATACTCGGCGCATGGCTTGCCGACCGGATTTGGGGCGCGGAAAAAACGCTGTTTATTTCCGGCATCGTGGTCATGCTCGGACACATCGTTTTGGCAATCGCACCGGGTCTCTACGGTCTGCTGTGCGGCTTGGTACTTATCGCATTGGGCAGCGGCGGCGTGAAATCGTCGGCAAGCTCGATGGTCGGCTCGCTTTATGAGGCGGACGATATGAAGCCCCTGCGCGATGCGGGTTTTTCGATTTTCTATATCTCCATCAACATCGGCGGCTTCTTAGGCCCGCTCCTGACCGGCTTGCTGCAAACCGAGATGGGTTTCCACTATGGTTTCGGCGCGGCGGCAGTCGGTATGGCTTTGGGGCTGTGGCGTTACTCCGTCGGGCGCAAACTGCTGCCGCACACGCCTGCGCCCAATCCTTTGCGTCCTGAAAAAGTGAAAACCGCTGCGGCAATAGGTGTGTTGATTGTCTTAATTGTCGGCAGCCTGATTGCGTCAGACACGCTCAATTTGGACAACTTCTCCAAATTCCTGCTCGGCACGGTCATCCTCACCGTCATCGCCTATTTCGCGCGACTGCTCGGCAGCAGCCATGTGTCGTCTGAAAACAAACGCTACATCACCGCCTATATTCCGCTGTTTCTGACCATCTGCCTGTTTTGGGCTGTCTGGTTCCAAGTTTATACTGTGGCAACGGTGTACTTTGACGAAACGGTTGACCGAACCATAGGCGGCTGGACTGTCCCCGTTGCCTGGAAAGATTCCATCCAAAGCATGTGGGTCGTTCTCTTTTCCGGCGTGATGGCGGCGATTTGGACGAAAATGGGCAAACACCAGCCGAAAACCCCATTGAAATTTACATTGGCGATGATTGTCGTCGGCGTATCCTATCTTGGGTTTGTACCGTATATCTCATCCGGCACGCCCATGCCGATCATCGTTTTCGCGCTGATCCTGCTTGCCATCACCATAGGCGAACTCATGATCTCTCCGATTTCGCTTTCCGTTTCCACCAAAATCGCCCCACCCATGTTCAAAACCCAAATGGTCGCGCTCAATTTCTTAGGGCTCTCATTGGGCTTCACTTTGGGCGGCGTGCTGTTTAAAGAAGGATTCAACGATAAAGCACCGCTGGATTTCTACTGGATGCTTTGCGGCATAGGCGTGATAACCGGTGTGGTATTGTTATTGCTTGTTCCCGTTTTGAATAAAATGCTCAAAGGCGCGGATTAAAAACCGCTCTGAGCAAGACATACAAAAGGTCGTCTGAAACCTGAATCTTGGTTTTCAGACGACCTTTCGCGTATGGATAAGGTTTAATCTTATTTGCCGATGCAGAAGCGCGAGAAAATCACGCCTAGCAAATCGTCGGCGGTAAATTCGCCGGTGATTTCGCTGCACGCGTTTTGGGCGAGGCGCAGGTGTTCGGCGAAAAGCTCGATTTGGTTGTTGTCGCAGAGGGCGGCGTTTTCCAGCTCGGCTTCGGCTTCGTGCAGGGCGTTGAGATGGCGGCTGCGGGCGAGGAACAGGCTTTCGCTTTCGCCCTGCCAGCCGATTTCCTGCAACAGTGCGTGTTTGAGCAAATCGAGACCCGCGCCGGTTTTGGCGGACAGGCTGATGACGGTGTCCGCGCCGGTTTGCGCGAGGCCGTCTGAACGGACGGCGACGGGTTCGCCGGTCAGGTCGGCTTTGTTGTGGATTTCGATTTTTTTCAAACCTTCGGGCAGGCTGTTCAAAATGGCTTGGGTTTTGGCGTTCACGCCTTCGCGCGGGTCAATCAGAATCAGGGCGACATCGGCTTCGGAGACGGCTTTGCGGCTGCGCTCGATACCGATTTGTTCGACCACGTCGTCGGTTTCGCGCAGGCCGGCGGTGTCGATGATGTGGACGGGCACGCCGTCGAGGGTGATTTGTTCGCGCACGGTGTCGCGGGTGGTGCCGGCGATGTCGGTTACGATGGCGATGTCGTCGCCCGCCAAGGCGTTGAGCAGGCTGGATTTGCCGACGTTGGGCGCGCCGACGAGGACGACGTTCATGCCTTCGCGCAAAATCGCGCCTTGTTCCGCGCTGGTGAGGACGGTTTTCAGACGACCTTGCAGGGCTTGGAGCTTGCCGCGCGCGTCGGCGGCTTCGAGAAAATCGATGTCTTCTTCGGGAAAGTCCAGCGTAGCTTCGACCAGCATCCGCAGGGTGATGAGGTCGTCCACCAGCTCGTGTATGTGTCGGGAAAACGCGCCTTTTAACGAACGCAACGCCATGCGTGCGGCGGACTTGCTGGAGGCGTCGATGAGGTCGGCGACGCTTTCGGCTTGGGCAAGGTCGAGTTTGTTGTTGAGGAAGGCGCGTTTGGTAAATTCGCCCGGCTCTGCCATACGCGCGCCCAGTTCGAGGCAGCGCGAAAGCAGCATGTCCATCACGACGGGGCCGCCGTGTCCCTGCAATTCAATCACGTCTTCGCCGGTAAAGCTGGCGGGGGCGGCGAAGTAGAGCAGGATGCCGTTGTCTATCGGCTGCCCGTCGCCGCCGAGAAAGTCGGTGTAAAGCGCGGTGCGCGGTTTGGGCGTTTTGCCGCCGCTGAGTGTTTGTGCCAAAGGCAGCAGGTTTTTGCCGGAAAGGCGGATAACGCCGACGCCGCCGCGTCCGGGGGCGGTGGCGATGGCGGCGATGGTGGGTTGGGATGCGGACATGGCTGGCTCGTATCGGGAATTTGATGAGCAGTATTATATAGTGATTTCACAATGATAAAGGTCGTCTGAAAACAAGAGGCAGGCGAGGTTTATTTGCTACCGTACCGAATCGATAAAAAGAAAGAAATTGTCGAACTTCTGGAAAGAAGTGTGGAACAGACGCCGGGCAAGGCTCGAAATCACTTGCACGCGCTCTCGGACACCCTGTCGGGTAGGCTGCGGTATCGAGATTTTCACCGCTTTTCCAACGTCTGCATGGGATAATATCATGCTTACATTAAGAATAAATAATATTTCAGAAGGACAAAAGGTCGTCTGAAAAAGGGAGATTTAAGGTTTCAGACGACCTTTTGCCTTTCCGCTTTCTTTGCATATTCTTTGTCTAACTTGACATTTCCTTGCTGTCGCAACACCATAAAGGCAGATTCGGCAGCCGGTTCGAGCCTGCCGTCGTGTTTTTTATCAACCGAAAGGCTATCCACGATGACACAATCCACCCACGATCCTTACGCGGATTACCGCGAGCTGACGCTTCGGGGCATGATACTCGGTGCGCTGATTACCGTGATCTTTACCGCGTCGAACGTTTACCTCGGCTTGAAGGTCGGTCTGACCTTTGCTTCGTCGATTCCGGCGGCGGTGATTTCGATGGCGGTTTTGAAGTTTTGCAAAGGCAGCAATATTTTGGAAAACAATATGGTGCAGACGCAGGCTTCGGCGGCGGGTACGCTTTCGACCATCATCTTCGTCCTGCCCGGTTTGCTGATGGCGGGCTACTGGAGCGGTTTCCCGTTTTGGCAGACGACGCTTTTATGTATTGCCGGCGGGATTTTGGGGGTGATTTTCACCATTCCGCTGCGTTACGCGATGGTGGTGAAAAGCGAGTTGCCTTATCCCGAAGGCGTGGCGGCGGCGGAGATTTTGAAAGTCGGCAGCCACGAGGAAGAGGAAGGCCGTCAGGGCGGCAGCGGCATTAAAGAGCTGGCGGCGGGCGGCGCACTGGCGGGCTTTATGAGCTTTTGTTCCAACGGTTTGCGCGTGATTGCCGACAGCGCGAGTTATTGGTTTAAAAGCGGTACGGCGATTTTCCAACTGCCGATGGGCTTTTCGTTGGCATTGTTGGGCGCGGGCTATTTGGTTGGACTGACGGGCGGTATCGCCATCCTGTTGGGCATTTCGATTGCTTGGGGTATTGCCGTGCCGTATTTTTCATCGCACATTCCGCAGCCTTCCGATATGGAAATGGCGGCGTTTGCGATGAAGCTGTGGAAGGAAAAAGTACGCTTTATCGGCGCGGGTACCATCGGTATTGCGGCGGTTTGGACGCTTTTGATGCTGCTCAAGCCGATGCTGGAAGGCCTGAAAATGTCGTTCAAGAGTTTCGGCGGCGGTGCGCCCGCTGCGGAACGCGCCGAACAGGATTTGTCGCCTAAAGCCATGATTTTTTGGGTATTGTCCATGATGCTGATTTTGGGCGTATCGTTTTATCACTTTATCGGCGATTCGCACATTACGGGCGGCATGGCTTGGCTTTTGGTGGTCGTTTGTACGCTTTTGGCTTCCGTCATCGGCTTTTTGGTCGCCGCTGCCTGCGGTTATATGGCAGGTTTGGTCGGCTCGTCTTCCAGCCCGATTTCCGGCGTGGGCATCGTTTCCATCGTTATCATTTCGCTGGTGTTGTTGGTCGTGGGCGAATCCGGCGGCTTGATGGCGGATGAAGCCAACCGCAAATTCTTGCTGGCGCTGACCTTGTTCTGCGGCTCGGCAGTGATCTGCGTGGCTTCGATTTCCAACGACAACCTGCAAGACTTGAAAACCGGCTACCTGCTCAAAGCAACGCCGTGGAGGCAACAGATTGCACTGATTATCGGCTGTATCGTCGGCGCATTCGTCATCTCGCCCGTGTTGGAACTGCTCTACGAAGCCTACGGCTTTACCGGCGCAATGCCGCGCGAAGGCATGGACGCGGCACAGGCTTTGGCGGCTCCCCAAGCGACTTTGATGACAACCATTGCCTCGGGTATCTTCGCCCACAACCTTGAATGGGCGTACATCTTCACCGGCATCGCGATCGGCGCGGTGTTGATCGTCGTCGATTTGGTGTTGAAAAAATCGTCCGGCGGCAAACGCGCACTGCCTGTCCTCGCAGTCGGCATGGGCATCTACCTGCCCCCGTCGGTCACTATGCCCATCGTGATCGGCGCAGTATTGGCGGCGGTGTTGAAACACATCATCAGCAAAAAAGCGGAAAACCGTGAAGGTCGTCTGAAAAACGCCGAACGCATTGGCACCTTGTTCTCCGCAGGTTTGATTGTCGGCGAAAGCCTGGTTGGCGTAGTGATGGCATTCATCATCGCCTTCTCCGTGACCAACGGCGGCTCCGACGCCCCGCTCGCGCTGGGGCTGGAAAACTGGGAAACCACCGCGTCCTGGCTTGGGCTGGCATTCTTCATCACAGGCATGGTGTTCTTCGCACAACGCGTGTTGAAAGCAGGGCGCATTAAGTAAGCTGGTTTTGAAAATAAAGAGGTCGTCTGAAAACTTGGGATTCAGGTTTTCAGACGACCTTGTTTTTATCTGCGGTCTTCAATCTCTCTCGTCTGGCTGGGGAGGGGGGCTACAGGCTGAACGAATTTGATTTTACCCAAAGCCATAGAACCACCCCCATCCTAACCTTCCC
>NZ_KV789510.1:41729-42129 GCF_001807625.1 Neisseria sp. HMSC03D10 | reverse complement strand
CGTGGGCAAAGCCCACGCTACTTGAGTTATCCAAAATCTGTATTGATTGAATACACGGGTCACGGGTATGAACGGGTTTGTTTCTTTAAAACCCGAATCTTAAAGTTTCAGACGACCTCGTTTTTATCCGAAAACCGCCCCCTCTCCCGTCTGGCGGGAGAGGGCTGGGGAGAGGGTGGCTCTACGGGGCAAACGAATTTGATTTTACCCAGAGCCATAGAACCACCCCCATCCTAACCTTCCCCCGCCGGACGGGGGAAGGAACAGATTGCCGTTGAAGCAAACCGTAGCGTGGGCTTTGCCCGCGATATGAATGCCAAAATGAAAGCACATTCGGCTATTGTCTGATTTTGATTACTTAAATGATGGATTTCGTGGGCAAAGCCCACGCTACTTGAGT
>NZ_KV789510.1:31675-41709 GCF_001807625.1 Neisseria sp. HMSC03D10 | reverse complement strand
TAGAACCACCCCCATCCTAACCTTCCCCCGCCCGACTGGGGAAGGGACAGGTTGCCGTTGAAGCAATCCGTAGCGTGGGCTTTGCCTGCGAAATGAATACACGGAAACAGATAACTGATTCAGATTATTAAACAGCAGATTTCGTGGGCAAAGCCCTCGCTACGGGTTCGGTTGCTCCAAGTATGTATCGAGTCAATAAAAAGGTCGTCTGAAACCTTGAATTTCAAGTTTCAGACGACCTTTTTCATGCCTGCTATATTATGGTGAAACCCGTCAAATCACTTCCAAAACAAAATATTGGCGCAATTTGTCGTACACTTTGTCGGTTACGTTGATGCAGCCGTTGGTGATGATGCGGTCGGAGACGACGTTGGAAGCGATGCGCTGCATACGGCGCTCGGAGGGTTTGAGCGTCCAGACGCGGTGCAGGGCGAAGAGGAAGTCTTTTTCCTGCTTGAAGCCGATGATTTCGCCGCCGTAGCCGGGTTTGGAAGTCTTCATCAACTGCATATCAAATGTGCCTTTCGGCGTGGTTTTGCCGATGAGCACGGGGTAACACTGGGCATCGTCGGTGAAACACAGCTCGGCTTTGGCGGTGTTGACGATGACTTTTTTGCGTTGCATGTATTCTTTGGCGGCATCGGCTGCGGCAAAGCTGTTCAGCCCTGTCAGCAGTGATACGCCGAGGATGATTCTTTTAAACATGTTTTCCTGTTATTTGCGGATGCGGTGGTGGGTTTCGGGCGCAACCTCGCGGATGATGATTTGAGGTTCAGGCGCGGGTTGTGGGGCAACTTCTTGTGCGGGCGGGCAGACGGCGTCTTCCGGGAAGACGGCTTTCCAATGGAAGCTGCGGGCGTATTTGTGTTTGTCAAACAAGACTTTGTATTGGCAGGTGGTAATGCCTTCTACGCCGGAGCCGATGTCGGGATTGGCGGGAACGCCGGGAGTGCGGAAGTGGAAGAGGTAATTCCATTCGCGCACGCCGAACATACCTTCATCGTAGTGCGGACGGCCGAGGATTTTGTAGATGTCGTCTTTGCTCAGACCCGGTTTCATCTGTTCGAGTTCATCGGCGGTAGGGAATGTGCCTTGGTTTTTGTTGAAGGTTACGGAGTAGGGTTTCGGAAAGACGGGGTTGTCCGTCGTTCCGTCGGCTTTAACGTGGCTTTTGCCGGCGCAGGCGGACAATACGGCTGCGGCAGCGAGGTAAAGGGCGGTTTTGGCGATGCGGGACGTTTTCATGGTTAATCCTTTTTCATGTTGGCGGCTTCGGTTATGCCTCTGCCGCATGGAAAAATACGATTTACCCGCACGCTGCCCTTTGTGCTGATGCCGTTTATTGTCACTTTGTAACAATTTCATACGGATATAATTGGAAATGATGGTACATCGGCTTCAGGCAAGCGTGTGTCCGGGTCGGGTAAAATCGCGTTACTGGTTGTTTATTTTGATGTTTAATCAAATTTAAGGCGAAATGTTAATTTCTTGTTCAGATTCCATGCAAGTTTTATGCCAATTTTTTAAAAAGGTCGTCTGAAACGCTTATCCGTGTTTCAGACGACCTTTCGCTTTCAGGATTTAAAAAAACGGATTGTGCCGTTTTTCATGCCCGATGTCGGTCATTCTGCCGTGTCCCGCGATGACGCGGGTATCTTCGGGCAGGACGAACAGTTTGGTGCGGATATTATGGATGAGGTCGGCGTGGTTGCCGCGAGGGAAGTCGGTTCTGCCTATGGTTTCGTAAAACAATACGTCGCCCGCAATAAGCAGCCCTGCTTCAGCGCAGTAGAAAACGACGTGGCCAGGCGTGTGGCCGGGGATGTGCAGGACTTGGAAGGCGTGGCTGCCGACCTTGAGCGTTTCGCCTTCGGTCAGCCAGCGGGTCGGCTCGAATGCGGGGGAAACGGGAAAGCCGTATTGGGCGGTCGTTTCGGGCAGGGCTTGGAGCAGAAATTCGTCGTCCGCATGAGGACCGATGACGGGGACGGGGCGGTGTTCCCGCAATTCCACCACGCCGCCGGCATGGTCGAGGTGTCCGTGGGTCAGCCAAATGGCGGTCAGGGTGAGGTTTTTCGCGTCCAGCTCTTGCAGCAGGTAGGGAACGTCGCCGCCGACATCGGTCAGGACGGCTTCGCGGGTTTCGTCATCCCACAAGAGGGTGCAGTTTTGGCGGAAGGGGGTAACGGCAATGATTTCGGCTTGAAGTGCCATGAGGCGGGATTCCTTGGGTAGTGGTTGGACGGGGGGCTTTAACTTCGTTGAAACGATGTTTTCAGACGACCTTCGGTCTGTTTATGCGGTATCATTATTATATTTGAAATAATCACTCACATTATTGGAACGTTTATGAGAACTTCAATGCAGGGCATGATACCGATTTTTGCCGCTTTTTTCATCCAAACGGCGCTCGGCGCGGATTTGATGCTGGCGCAGGAATACAAAGACCAAGACATTGCAGGCTGGGCGATGAGCGAGAAGCTCGACGGCGTGCGCGCGTATTGGGACGGGCGGCAACTGGTCAGCAGGCAGGGCTACGCGTTTACGCCGCCCAAAGGCTTTACCGCGCAGTTCCCACCCTATCCGCTCGACGGCGAGCTGTATAGCGGGCGCGGGCAGTTTGAACAGATTTCCGCCGCCGTGCGCTCGTCTTCCGGCGATTGGCGCGGCATCCGCCTGCACGTTTTCGACGTACCCAAAGCACAGGGCAATCTCTACCAACGCCTCGCCGTCGCAACGCAATGGCTGAAAACGCATCCGAACGCGCCCATCACCATCATCCCGCAAACCAAAGTGCGCGACCGGCAGCACGCGATGGATTTTTTGAAACAAATCGAAGCGCAGGGCGGCGAAGGCGTGATGCTGCGCCAGCCCGAATCGCGTTACAGCGGCGGCAGGAGCAGCCAATTATTGAAGCTGAAAAGCCAATACGACGACGAATGCACGGTAACGCGGCATTATGAAGGCAAAGGGCGCAACGCCGGACGGCTGGGCGCGGTCGGCTGCAAAAACCGACACGGCGAATTCCGCATCGGCAGCGGCTTCAAAGACAAAGACCGCGACAACCCGCCCAAAATCGGCTCGGTCATCACATACCGCTACCGCGGCTTCACGCAAAAAGGCACGCCGAAATTTGCCACGTTTGTGCGGGTCAGGACGGACAGGTAAGAGCCGATGGTCGAAAGGTCGTCTGAAAACCGTATTTTTAGGTCTTCAGACGACCTTTTTACAAGTTTGAGGGATACTGAATCGGTTTTCTGCTTTGGGGTGGGAGGGGGGAGCTTTGGTATATGGTGTACAATTTCCGCCTGATTGGTTTTTAATGGATTGGTTTGATAGAGGGATAAATGATGGATGTTAATGGTTTGATTTTTGAAAGTTTCCTCCCATTATTTGATAAGGGAAAATACACTGAAGCGATTGAAATTCTGCATCAAGCCTGGGATGGGATTACGGATAAAAATACTCAGATTCCAGAGCAAATTAGAATTAAATCTTGGCTTGGTCATTGTTATTTCCAACAGCTCATGAAGGCCAAAGATGTGGATGAAACAGATAAACTGTTTGAAAAAGCTGTTGAATACTATCAGCAAGCGCTGAACCTTACCGAACAACTGGAAGATGAAAAAAGCTGTATTCAGGAAAAAATCAAGGCTCAATCTTGGCTTAGTCGTTGTTATTTCAAAAAGTTCTTCATAAAAATGAAAGAAACGGATGAAGAGGAAGCAAATAAACTGTTTGAGAAAACAGTAGAACATTATCAGCAATGGTTGGAACTTGCCAAGAAACTGAAAGATCAACAAGACGGCATTCAGGAACAAGGTTATGCTCAATCTTATTTTGGCTATTATTATTTCAAACAGGCTAAAAAAACCAAGAATGTGGATAAAACAGATGGACTGCTCAAACTGGCTATTAAACACTATAAGCAATGGTTGGAACTTTTCGACCAACAAAGGAACATCTGGCAACAAGTCTATACCCAATTTTTTCTTGGCATTTGTTATTTTGTACGAGCCAAGAAAAACAAAAATCCAGCTGAAGTAAAAACATTTTTCAAGCAAGCTAGTGAATATTTTTTGACTGTTAACGAACAAATACCACAATTAAATGATGAAAAAGAAAAATTAAAAAAGAGAATTCATCCTTACTTAAGAGATATTGATTACTTCAATAAGAATTGGAATTCCTATTTCAAAAAGAAAAAACAAGAAATCCAGGAATCGCTTTTCAAAGGTAAAATTTCACAACCGCAAGACGCTGTTTCAACCGTGTTGGCGGCTCTCCATATCACGCCGGCAGAATTGGGGGCAATCCCGATGGCGCATTACACCTCACCTCATGTATGTCATAAATTATTCGGGATTGATGACAACGAAACCGCCAATCCGATGCGGCTCGGCAGCTCTACCTATATGAACGACCCGTCTGAAGGCAAGGCATTGTTGGACTTGCTGAACCAGCAGGATTTGGAGTTGGAAAACAAGGCTGATGGCGCGTCCCACAATGCCTTTTTTACCTGCTTCTCCAGCCGCGTCAACGATTTGAACCAGTTTCGCCTATATGGGAAAGAAGGTGGAGTAGAGGCTTCGGGCTGCTGCCTGGTGTTCAATAAAAACGGGGATTGGCTGAAAGAAGCAGATATTTCCGCCCCATTTCGTAGCCTCATCAACGAATCGGGCAGATTGGTGACGGAAGCCGACAACCTTGCAGAAAATTTAGATGAGCTGATGACGGAAGCCGATAGACTTGCAAAAAAGTTAGACGATCTGATGACTGAAGATGACATATCAGATTCAGAATACGAAAAGCTGCCGCTTTATCAAGTCGCTTATGTCGCTTACGAGGATGAATATATTTCGGAAAAGAAATGCGGGATATGGCTTTCTGCACCCAATAAGGCTTTCGACCTTCATCAAAATTTAGCAAAAGAAAATTTGGGATCGTCCATTCGATTTACGTTAAATGCAAATATCAGTCGGTTCGGTATTCGCCTGAAACCCGTCGGAAATGAAGAATGGCATCAGTTCCGCTTGAAAAAATTAAAAGAAGCGTTGGAAGCACTTATCGGGTTTTTCAAGGACAAATCCGCCGTCAGTGACGAAGATAAAGAAGCCTTGGAATACATCCGCTATCTGTTTAAAGATTTCGCCTTCCGCGACGAAGAAGAGTTCCGCCTGCTGGTCATCAAGCCGATCGATTCGGAGGAAATCGAATATTGCGAGACCACCCAATCCGTCTATATCCCTTATGCCGATATACGGAATCTGGCGGACGAGGTGATTTTGGGTACGAATTACGAAAAAACCGGCAATCAACGCAAGGCGGAAGTGTTCCGCTATCAGATGAAACAAAAATGCCCCAACGTCAAAGTCTCCCGCTCGACGCTGCCGATTAATCCGCCGAATAAGTAGCTTGGTTTGCTTAATTTCCGATACGGGTACCTATTATCAGCCGTCATTCCCGCGCAGGCGGGAATTCAGTCCTGTCGGCACGGAAATCTGTCGGGCAAAAAGGTTTCCTAAATTCTGCGTTCTGGATTCCCGCCTGCGCGGGAATGACGGACGGTGTATCGGAAGTAGTAGTGAAACCCGCCGCCCCGTTTTCAGACGACCTTTTCATCTGTCTGCAAGGCTTTCCCGCTATAATTCCCGCTTTCGCTATTTTCAGACGATCTCTTTTCTATGAAATCCTACCCCGATTCCTATCTCCATTTCGAAAACCTCGACGCCCCCGAAACGCAAAATTTCGCTGCTGAAGCGCATGCCGAAACGCGTGCGCGCTTTTTGGACAACGATAAGGCGCGCGTGCTGTCGGACGGGATTTTGGCGCAGATGCGGGACACGCGGCAGATTCCGTTTTGTCAGGAACACCGCGCGCGGATGTACCATTTCCATCAGGATGCGGAGTATCCGAAGGGCGTGTACCGCGTGTGCACGGCGGCGACCTACCGTTCGGGCTATCCTGAGTGGAAAATCCTGTTTTCGGTGGCGGATTTCGACGAGTTGCTCGGCGACGATGTGTATCTGGGCGGCGTGTCGCACTTGGTGGAGCAGCCCAACCGCGCGCTGTTGACTTTGAGCAAATCGGGCGGCGATACGGCTTATACGCTGGAAGTGGATTTGGAAGCGGGCGGGCTGGTTGAGGGCGGTTTTCATTTTCCGGCGGGGAAAAACCATGTGTCGTGGCGCGATGAAAACAGCGTGTGGGTGTGTCCGGCTTGGGACGAGCGGCAGTTGACCGAATCGGGCTATCCGCGCGAAGTGTGGCTGGTGGAGCGCGGCAAGAGTTTCGAGGAAAGCCTGCCGGTGTACCAAATCGGCGAAGACGGGATGATGGTGAACGCGTGGCGTTACCTTGATCCGCAGGGTTCGCCGATTGATTTGATTGAAGCGTCGGACGGTTTTTACACCAAGACGTATTTGCAGGTGTCGTCGGAAGGCGAGGCGAAACCGTTGAATCTGCCCGCCGATTGCGACGTGGTCGGCTATCTGGCGGGGCATCTTTTGCTGACGCTGCGCAAGGACTGGAACCGCGCGAACCAAAGCTATCCGAGCGGCGCGCTGGTGGCAGTGAAGCTGAATCGGGGCGAACTCGGGGCGGCGCAGCTTTTGTTTGCGCCCGATGAAACGCAGGCATTGGAAAGCGTGGAAACGACCAAGCGTTTTGTGGTGGCGAGCCTGCTGGAAAACGTACAGGGCCGTCTGAAAGCATGGCGGTTTGCCGACGGCAAATGGCAGGAAGCCGAGTTGCCGCGCCTGCCGTCGGGCGCGCTGGAAATGACCGACCAGCCTTGGGGCGGCGACGTGGTTTACCTTGCCGCCAGCGATTTCACTACGCCGCTGACGCTGTTTGCGCTGGATTTGAACGTGATGGAACTGACCGTCATGCGCCGCCAGCCGCAGCAGTTTGTTTCAGACGGCATCGAAGTGCGGCAGTTTTGGGCGGTTTCGTCCGACGGAGAACGCATCCCTTATTTTCATGTCGGCAAAAACGTCGCGCCCGACACGCCGACGCTGGTCTATGCTTACGGCGGTTTCGGCGTGCCCGAGCTGCCGCATTATCTGGGCAGCATCGGCAAATACTGGCTGGAAGAGGGCAACGCCTTCGTGTTGGCGAACATACGCGGCGGCGGCGAGTTCGGCCCGCGCTGGCATCAGGCGGCGCAGGGAATCAGCAAACACAAAAGTGTCGACGATTTGCTTGCCGTCGTGCGTGATTTGTCCGAACGCGGCATGAGTTCGCCCGAACACATCGGTTTGCAGGGCGGCAGCAACGGCGGCCTGATTACCGCCGCCGCCTTCGTGCGCGAACCGCAAAGCATAGGCGCGCTGGTGTGCGAAGTGCCGCTGACCGACATGATCCGCTATCCGCTGCTCTCCGCCGGCGCAAGCTGGACGGACGAATACGGCAACCCGCAAAAATACGAAGTCTGCAAACGCTGGCTGGGCGAATTGTCGCCGTATCACAATCTTTCAGACGACGTGCCATACCCGCCCGCACTCATCACCACCAGCCTCAGCGACGACCGCGTCCATCCCGCCCACGCGCTCAAGTTCTACGCCAAACTGCGCGAAACCTCCGCGCAATCGTGGCTCTACGCTCCGGACAGTGGCGGCCATACCGGCAACGGCACGCAACGCGAATCCGCCGACGAACTCGCCTGCGTGTTGCTGTTTTTGAAAGAGTTTTTGGGGTAAGGGCGGGTGGCGACACTGCTGCCGCGAATGAAAAAAGGTCGTCTGAAATTGCTTTTTCAGACGACCTTTTTTAATGGTTGTTTCAAATCAAAATATCTATGCCGCCGGCCCCATCAGCACTTCTTCACATCCGAAGGCAAAAATCCGTAATGCCGCCTGAATGCTTCGTTGAACCGTCCCGCGTGGCGGTAGCCGCAAAAGTGCATGGCGGCTTGGACGGTGCTGCCGGATTCGATGAGGGCGAGCGCGTGTTCCAGCCGCAGGCGGCGCAGGCGTCCGGCGACGGTTTCGCCGGTTTGCGCTTTGAAATAGCGTTTCAGGTAGCATTCGTTCAGCCCGACTCGGAGGGCGATTTCGGCGATGGTCAGCGGGCGGGCGAATTCGTGTTGCAGGATGTCGGCGGCTTCGTCTATGCGCCGGCGGCGGTAGCCGTTGTCGTGGCGGCGGAAGGTGAAGCGCAATAATCGGGCGGAGAGTTCCAGCGCGGCGGCTTCGTCGGCGAGCAGGCCGAAGCCGTCCGATTCGAACGGGCGTTGCAGCAGGGGGCAGGCCGCCGCCGTCAGTGCCGCCGCGTTTTGCGCCAGCCGTTGCAGGGCGAATCGGCCTATCGTTTGCGGCGAAAACAGGCGTTCGTCCAGCAAGCCTTCGTCGTGCCAGCGGCGCAGTTTTTCCAGCGAAAAATCCAAATGCAGCGCGCACATGCCGCCGTTGTCGGGCAGCAGGGTTTCGGATACGTCCGCCAGTTCGCCGCGTACCAGCCAGATTTCGCCGGCAGACGGGTGGTATTCCCTGCCGCCCATTTGTAACCGGTTCTGCCCCGACACCATGACGAACAGGGCGCAGTTGTGGCTGAAATTGTGGATTTCGGTGGGAAACACACCCGTTCCACCGCCGCGCATCCGCGACAGGGTGATGCCCGAGTCGAAGCGGTTGATGCACATTTCCAGATGTAAACCGGGCTGTTTTGCCTGCGCCATGAGCGCGCTGTCGGAACAGCCGTCCAACGCCCAGCCGGATTTATCGGAGCGGACATAGGTTTGGTACTGGCGGTAGATGGCGGCGGTGTTCATGCTTGGATGGGAATGGGTTGTCTGATAAGTGGATTAAATAGGAATTATTGCCAATAATCAAGCGTAGGGATTGGTTGAAACGGAAAAGGTCGTCTGAAAGCGTGTTTCAGACGGCCTTTCCCGTTTCGGGAATTTGTTTTGCCGTATCGGGAATTTTGCGTTTTGCAGCATGGTTTCTGCGGGTTAGTTATTTAATAATATTCTTAATTCGCACAACAAAGGAACCGCACATCATGAAGCCACGTTTTTATTGGGCAGCCTGCGCCATCCTGCTGGCCGCCTGTTCGCCCGAACCTGCCGCCGAAAAAACTGTATCCGCCGCATCCCAAGCCGCATCTGCCGCCACGCTGACCGTGCCGACCGCACGGGGCGATGCCGTTGTGCCGAAGAATCCCGAACGCGTTGCCGTGTACGACTGGGCGGCGTTGGATACGTTGACCGAATTGGGTGTGAACGTGGGCGCAACCACCGCGCCGGTGCGCGTGGACTATTTGCAGTCTGCATTTGAAAAGGCGGCAACGGTGGGGACGCTGTTCGAACCCGATTACGAAGCCCTGCACCGCTACAATCCGCAGCTTGTCATTACCGGCGGGCCGGGCGCGGAAGCGTATGAACAGTTGGCGAAAAACGCGACCACCATAGATCTGACGGTGGACAACGGCAATATCCGCACCAGCGGCGAAAAGCAGATGGAAACCCTGGCGCGGATTTTCGGCAAGGAAGCGCGCGCGGCGGAATTGAAGGCGCAGATTGACGCGCTGTTCGCCCAAACGCGCGAAGCCGCCAAAGGCAAAGGGCGCGGGCTGGTGCTGTCGGTTACGGGCAACAAGGTGTCCGCCTTCGGCACCCAGTCGCGGTTGGCAAGCTGGATACACGGCGACATCGGCCTGCCGCCCGTGGACGAATCTTTACGCAACGAGGGGCACGGGCAGCCCGTTTCTTTCGAATACATCAAAGAGAAAAACCCCGACTGGATTTTCATCATCGACCGTACCGCCGCCATCGGGCAGGAAGGGCCGGCGGCCGTGGAAGTGTTGGATAACGCGCTGGTACGCGGCACGAACGCTTGGAAGCGCAAGCAAATCATCGTCATGCCTGCCGCGAACTACATTGTCGCGGGCGGCGCGCGGCAGTTGATACAGGCGGCGGAACAGTTGAAGGCGGCGTTTGAAAAGGCAGAACCCGTTGCGGCGGGGAAAGAATAGGGGTCGTCTGAAAACGGAGCTGCAAAAGAAGTGAAAAGCAGCCTGCACGTTGAAAATGC
>NZ_KV789510.1:31389-31655 GCF_001807625.1 Neisseria sp. HMSC03D10 | reverse complement strand
TTGGTTTGCCGCCCTCTCCCTAGCCCTCTCCCACTGGGAGAGGGGATTGGGTTGCAGGCTGCTTTTAGGGTTCAGGCAAATTTTTAACTTCGTTGAAGCTGCGATTTCAGAAGCTCCGTTTTCAGACGACCTTTTGGAGCACCGAAGGCACACGCATCGATCGGCAGAATCAAAGATTCAGACCGATGGCAGTCCGCACTCAAGTTTATGCGGCAAACAGCGAGGCTGCGGCAACCCGTCCCCTCTCCCCGTGGGAGAGGGTTAGG
>NZ_KV789510.1:31072-31369 GCF_001807625.1 Neisseria sp. HMSC03D10 | reverse complement strand
AAGTGAAAAGCAGCCTGCACGTTGAAAATGCCACCCAAGCAAACCTTTGGTTTGCCGTCCTCTCCCACGGGGAGAGGGGATGGGGTTGCAGGCTGCTTTTAAGGTTCAGGCAATTTTTAACTCTTGTTGAAGCTGTACTTTCAGAAGCTCCGTTTTCAGACGACCTCGTGGAACACCACAGGCACACGCATCGATCGGCTGAGTCAAAGATTCAGACCGATAGCAGCCCGCACCCGAGTTTATGCGGCAAACAGCAAGGTTACGGCAACCCATCCCCTCTCCCCGTGGGAGAGGGTT
>NZ_KV789510.1:27696-31052 GCF_001807625.1 Neisseria sp. HMSC03D10 | reverse complement strand
CCGTGGGAGAGGGTTAGGGAGAGGGCAGTAAGTCGCAGGTTTGCATCAAAGCCGATAACGCTTCCGTTACAACCCCGCCCACTGAAAGCAGCCTGCAACGAAACCAAAACGACAAACCACATCGTAAACCACCCAACCCATAGGAGAACCCCATGCAAAACGAAACCATCAACCTGAAACAGCACCTTGCCGCCATCAAAGAATACTGGCAGCCCGAAATCATCAACCGCCACGGGTTCCAATTCCGCCTGGTCAAACTTTTGGGCGATTACGGCTGGCATACGCACGGATACAGCGACAAAGTGCTGTTTGCCGTGGAGGGCGATATGGCGGTGGACTTTGCTGACGGCGGCAGCATGACGATACGCGAAGGCGAGATGGCGGTCGTGCCGAAGTCGTTGTCGCATCGCCCGCGTTCGGAAAACGGCTGCTCGGTGGTGCTGATTGAGTTGCCCGACCCATCCGAGGCCGCCTGAAAACGAAGTTTCCGAAGGGAGCTGAGTTTTTGCGAAGCTAAAAGCAGCCTGCACCTTCAATATGCCGAAAGCACAACCCCACCGCACACCAACACACAAAGGAAATCCCATGACACGCTTCAAATACTCCCTGCTGTTTGCCGCCCTGCTGCCCGTGTACGCGCAGGCCGATGTTTCTGTTTCAGACGACCCCAAACCGCAGGAAAGCACCGAATTGCCGACCATCACCGTTACCGCCGACCGCACCGCGAGTTCCAACGACGGCTACACCGTTTCCGGCACGCACACCCCACTCGGGCTGCCCATGACCCTGCGCGAAATCCCGCAAAGCGTCAGCGTCATCACATCGCAACAAATGCGCGACCAAAACATCAAAACGCTCGACCGCGCACTGTTGCAGGCGACCGGCACCAGCCGCCAGATTTACGGCTCCGACCGCGCGGGCTACAACTACCTGTTCGCACGCGGCAGCCGCATTGCCAACTACCAAATCAACGGCATCCCCGTTGCCGACGCGCTGGCCGATACGGGCAATGCCAACACCGCCGCTTATGAGCGCGTGGAAGTCGTGCGCGGCGTGGCAGGGCTGCTGGACGGCACGGGCGAGCCTTCCGCCACCGTCAATCTGGTACGCAAACGCCCGACCCGCAATCCCTTGTTTGAAGTCCGCGCCGAAGCGGGCAACCGCAAACATTTCGGGTTGGGTGCGGACGTATCGGGTAGCCTGAACGCCGAAGGCACGCTGCGCGGTCGCCTGGTTTCCACCTTCGGGCGCGGTGACTCGTGGCGGCAGCGCGAACGCAGCCGCGATGCCGAACTCTACGGCATTTTGGAATACGACATCGCACCGCAAACCCGCGTCCACGCAGGCATGGACTACCAGCAGGCGAAAGAAACCGCCGACGCGCCGCTCAGCTACGCCGTGTACGACAGCCAAGGTTATGCCACCGCCTTTGGCCCGAAAGACAACCCCGCCACAAATTGGTCGAACAGCCGCCACCGCTCGCTCAACCTGTTCGCCGGCATCGAACACCGCTTCAACCAAGACTGGAAACTCAAAGCCGAATACGACTACACCCGCAGCCGCTTCCGCCAGCCCTACGGCGTGGCAGGCGTGCTTTCCATCGACCACAGCACCGCCGCCACCGACCTGATTCCCGGTTATTGGCACGCCGACCCGCGCACCCACAGCGCCAGCGTATCATTGACCGGCAAATACCGCCTGTTCGGCCGCGAACACGATTTAATCGCGGGAATTAACGGCTACAAATACGCCAGCAACAAATACGGCGAACGCAGCATCATCCCCAACGCCATCCCCAACGCCTACGAATTTTCCCGCACGGGCGCCTATCCGCAGCCATCATCGTTTGTCCAAACCATCCCGCAATACAGCACCAGGCGGCAAATCGGCGGCTATCTCGCCACCCGCTTCCGCGCCGCCGACAAGCTTTCGCTGATTTTGGGCGGACGATACACCCGTTACCGCACGGGCGGCAGCTACGACAGCCACACCGGCGGCACGCCCACCATCCGCGCCAACCGTTTCACCCCCTACACAGGCATCGTGTTCGACCTGACCGACAACCTGTCGCTTTACGGCTCGTACAGCAGCCTGTTCGTCCCACAATCGCAAAAAGACGAACACGGCAGCTACCTGAAACCCGTAACCGGCAACAATCTGGAAGCCGGCATCAAAGGCGAATGGCTTGAAGGCCGTCTGAACGCATCCGCCGCCGTGTACCGCGCCCGTAAAAACAACCTCGCCACCGCAGCAGGACGCGACCCGAGCGGCAACACCTACTACCGCGCCGCCAACCAAGCCAAAACCCACGGCTGGGAAATCGAAGTCGGCGGACGCATCACGCCCGAATGGCAGATACAGGCAGGCTACAGCCAAAGCAAAACCCGCGACCAAGACGGCAGCCGCCTGAACCCCGACAGCGTGCCCGAACACAGCTTCAAACTCTTCACCGCCTACCACTTCACCCCCGAAGCCCCCAGCGGCTGGACCATCGGTGCGGGTGTACGCTGGCAGAGCGAAACCCACACCGACCCTGCCACGCTCCGCATCCCCAATCCCGCCACCAAAGCCCGCGCCGCCGACAACAGCCGCCAAAAAGCCTACGCCGTCGCCGACATCATGGCGCGTTACCGCTTCAACCCGCATGCCGAACTGTCGCTGAACGTGGACAACCTGTTCAACAAACACTACCGCACCCAGCCCGACCGCCACAGTTACGGCGCACTGCGGACAGTGAACGCAGCGTTTACCTATCGGTTTAAATAAGGTCGTCTGAAAACGAGGTTTCCGAAGGAAGTCGAGTTTCTGCGAAGCTAGAGTGCAGCTTCTGAAAGTACAGCTTCAACAAGAGTTAAAAATTGCCTGAACCTTAAAAGCAGCCTGCAACCCGTCCTCTCTCCCCGTGGGAGAGGGTTAGGGAGAGGGCAGTAAGCCGCAGGCTTGCATCAAAGCCGATAACGCTTTCACAAAGCCTGTGCGCTGAAAACGGAAAGGTCGTCTGAAAACGGAGCTTCTGAAGGAAGCGAGGTTTCTGCGAAGCTAAAACCGAAGCTGCAAAAGAAGCAAAAAGCAGCCTGCACGTTGGAAATACCGCCCAAGCAAACCTTTGGTTTGCCGCCCTCTCCCTAGCCCTCTCCCGCGGGGAGAGGGGATTGGGTTGCAGGCTGCTTTTAAGGTTCAGGCAATTTTTAACTTCGTTGAAGCTCCGTTTTCAGACGACCTTTTGGAACACCGCAGGCACACGCATCGAGCGGCTGAATCAAAGATTCAGACCGATGGCAGTCCGCACCCGAGTTTATGCGGCAAACAGCAAGGCTACGGCAGCCCGTCCCCTCTCCCCGTGGGAGAGGGTTAGG
>NZ_KV789510.1:11218-27676 GCF_001807625.1 Neisseria sp. HMSC03D10 | reverse complement strand
AGAGGGTTAGGGAGAGGGCAGTAAGCCGCAGGTTTGCATTCAGAACGAAACGAAAACCGCCACACGGAGTCTAATCAAACCGGTTACGAAAACAAATAACGCGGCCATATTCCACTTTCAGACGACCCAAACCGACCGAAAAAGATAGTGGATTAAAATAAAAATGAGACAAGACGGTAATACCCGCTGTGTACAGCTAGAGTACATAAGGGCGTTGGCAGTGCCGTATCATTGCAATTTTGATCTGCCATAAATTTTGTCTGCAACCAAAGGAAAACCATCATGAAAAACATCAAAACCCAACTTTTCGCCGTTCTCCTCGGCCTCTCTGCCGCAGCCGTGCCTGCCGCCGAAATAGCCCAAAGCACGGGCAAAGTCTTTGAAGGCGAAAACTACACCGTCATCCGCGAAACCCTGCCCAAAGGCAAGGAAATCCCCCGCCACAACCACCCCGGCCACACCCTGCTGGTTACCCAAACCAAAGGCAGCTCGGTATTTTTGTTTGACGGCGGAAAAAGGCAGGAATTGCGGCCGGGCAGTGTCCTGAAGGCGGACGGCAGCGAATACGTTGCCATCAAAATAACCGACGACAGCGAATTGGTGATTGTGCTGGTGAAGGACGGGAAGAAGGCGGGTGCGGAATAGAATGTCCTTCAGATCGTCTGAAAAAGCAGTTGGAGACGACCTTCCGCCACCATTGGCAATCGACCTATAATCTATTTCCCGTCCACCCCCGACGAATCCGCCGCCATTGAAGAAAGAAAGTCCCATGACCGCGCTGCAAACCATCGCCGAACACCTCACCCGACACCGACAAACCGTTACCTGCGCCGAATCCTGCACGGGCGGCCTGCTTGCGGGCGCATTCACCAGCATCGCGGGCAGCTCGCAATGGTTTCATCAAAGTTTCGTGACTTACAGCAACCAAGCCAAAGAAGAACGCCTCGGCGTCATGCCCGACACGCTGCTGAAACACGGCGCGGTCAGCCGTGAAACCGTGTACGAAATGGCGCGCGGTGCGAAAGCCGTCGCACAAGCCGACTACGCCCTGAGTATTTCCGGCATCGCAGGCCCGGGCGGCGGCAGTGTGGCAAAACCCGTCGGCACGGTGTGGTTCGGGTTGTCCACGCCGACCGAATCGCTGGAGCAAATGAAAATCTTCAGCGGCGACCGAGAGGCCGTCAGAAATCAGGCCGTCGCCTTCGCCCTTGAATTTTTGGCGGAACATTTGGTTTGACGGTTCCCAACGCAAGAACGGCAAACCGCGTTCATGCAAGTCTGAAAACCAAGATTCAGGTTTCAGACGACCTTTGCCGCAAAGCAGTTTGGCCGATACGCCCTTGAGAAACTGCTACAATCACGGTCGTCTGAAGCCCTGTTGCCAGTCGGCATCTAGGTTTCAGACGACCTTTTTACCCAACTCCCTAACGGAACCCCCATGATCAGCAGACTGACCGGCAGGCTCATCGAGAAAAACCCGCCGCAAATCGTCATCGACGTCAACGGCGTCGGCTACGAAGCCGACGTATCCATGCAGACCTTCTACAACCTGCCCGCCTTGGGCGAAACCGTGCAGCTTTACACCCAGCTTGTCGTCCGTGAAGACGCGCATTTATTGTTCGGTTTTGCGACTGCCGACGAACGGGCGACGTTCCGCCAGTTGGTCAAAGTCAGCGGCATCGGCGCAAAAACCGCGCTGGGCATACTCTCCGCCATGTCCGCCGACGAGCTTGCCCGCGCGGTTGCCGACGAAGACATCAAACGCCTCTCCTTCGCCCCGGGCATCGGCAAAAAGACCGCCGAACGCATGGTTTTGGAACTGCGCGGCAAACTGGTTTCCCATACCGCTGCCGACGGGCTTTTCACCGCCGCGCCTGCTGCCGACGAAACGGACGACATCGTCAACACCCTGATTGCGTTGGGTTACAACGAACGCGAGGCAAAAGCCGCCATCAAAGGCATTCCAAAAGGCACGGAAGTCGGCGAAGGCGTGCGCTTGGCTTTAAAAAACCTGTTGAAATAGGTCGTCTGAAAACTTTGAGATCAAGGTTTTTAGAGAAACTCGTTCATACTCGTTTTCAGACGACCTTTTATTCAATTAACGCGGGTTTGGGATAACTCAAGTAGCGTGGGCTTTGCCCACGAAATCTGCCGTCTAACCATCCATTGTTGGACAACAATCTAATTTGTTTTCCTTTCGTGGGCAAAGCCCACGCTACGGGTGACTGTAAGGCAGCTTGTTCCTTCCCCCATCCGGCAGGGGAAGGTTAGGATGGGGGTGGCTTTGTGGGTTTAGGTAAAATCGGATTCGTTTAGTCCATAAAGCCACCCTCTCCCCGGCCCTCTCCCGCTGGACGGGAGAGGGGGCAGGTTGTTGAATCGGGAACTGTGTCTGTTATTTATTTAGTGGGCAAAGCCCACGCTACGGGAGAGGGGCAGGTTCGGGTACAAATTAAGGTCGCCTGAAATTTTTCAGACGACCTTGTTTTATATAAACCAACGCGCTTACTCCCCGCCTTCAACAATCTGTTTGAGGCGGTACAGTGCGTCTAGGGCTTCGCGGGGGGTGAGGTCGTCGGGGCGGATTTGGTTTAGGGCCTCGGCGAGTGAGTTGTGGGCAGGGTTTTCTTGGCTGGCGGCGGTTTGGGATTCTATATCCGCCGTTTCGTCTGGACTAAACCCGCTGTATTCGTTTTCAGACGACAGGGTGCTGAAGATGTCCAATTGCGGGCGGACGGCGGCGGCTTGGGCTTCGAGTTCGTCCAGATGTTTTTGGGCGGCTTTGAGGGCGCGGTTGGGCAGGCCGGCGAGTTTGGCGACGGCGATGCCGTAGCTTTTGCTGGCGGGGCCGGGTTCGATGTGGTGGAGGAAGACGATGTCTTGTCCTTGTTCGAGTGCGGAGAGGTGCATGTTGACTGCCGTTGCGTGGGCTTCGGGCAGTTTGGTCAGTTCGAAATAATGGGTGGCGAAGAGGCTGAAGGATTTGTTTTTTTGCAGCAGGTGTTCGGCGATGGCGTGCGCGAGGGCGAGGCCGTCGAAGGTGGAGGTGCCGCGTCCGACTTCGTCCATGAGGACAAGGGATTGGTCGGTGGCGTGGTGGAGGATGTAGGCGGTTTCGCTCATTTCGACCATGAAGGTGGAGCGGTTGGAGGCGAGGTCGTCGGAGGCGCCGATGCGGGTGAAGATTTGGTCGATGGGGCCGATTTGGGCGGCATCGGCGGGGACGAAGCTGCCGGTGTGCGCCATGAGGACGATGTGGGCAACTTGGCGCATGTAGGTGGATTTGCCGCCCATGTTGGGGCCGGTCAGGAGCATGAGGCGGTGTTTGTGGTCGAGGCGGGTGTGGTTGGCGGTGAAGTGGCGCACTTGTTGTTCGACGACGGGATGGCGGCCGTTTTCGATATGGATGACGGGGTAGTCGGCGAACTCGGGGCAGACGAAGCCGCGTTCGGCGGCGGTGGCGGCGAAGGTGGAAAGTACGTCCAGTGCGGCGGCGGCTTTGGCGGCTTTTTGAAGCTGGGGAAGGGTCGTCTGAATGTCTTTGAGGAGGGCTTCAAACAGGCGTTTTTCCAATGCCAATGCTTGTTCTTGCGCGGTCAGGACTTTGTCTTCGAAGGTTTTGAGTTCGGGGGTGATGAAGCGTTCGGCGTTTTTCAGGGTCTGGCGGCGTTGGTAGTCGGCGGGGGCTTGTTCGGCTTGGACTTTGGATAGCTCGATGTAGAAGCCGTGGACGCGGTTGAACTCGACTTTGAGGGTGGAGAGGCCGGTGCGTTCGCGTTCGCGCGCTTCGAGGTCGAGCAGGAATTCGTCGCCGTGGTTTTGGATGTGGCGCAACTCGTCGAGTTCTGCCGAATAGCCTTGGTTGATGACGCCGCCGTCTTTGAGCCAGACGGCGGGTTCGGGCATCACGGCGGCTTTGAGGGTTTCGGCGACGGGCAGGGTTTCGGGGAAAACGGCTTTGAGGGTTTCTAAGAGGCTGCTGCCCTCGGCGGACAATTCGATTTCGGACAGGGCAAACAGGCTGTCGCGCAGGGCGGCGAGGTCGCGCGGGCGGGCGTTGCCGACAGCGATGCGGGCGGCGATGCGTTCGATGTCCGCGATGTTTTTCAGACGACCTTGCAGGGTTTCGTATTGCGAACCCAGCGCGGCAACGGCTTCTTGGCGGGCGCGGATGTGGGCGCGGCTGCGTAAGGGGTGGTGCAGCCAGAGTGCCAAGAGGCGGCTGCCCATGTGGGTGGCGCAGCCGTCGAGTATGGAAAACAGGGTCGGCGATTTTTTGCCGGAGAGGGTTTGCGTGATTTCGAGATTGCGGCGCGTGGCGGCGTCCATGCCGATATATTGGCTGTCGGTTTCGAGCGAAATGCCGTCGAGGTGCTGCGGCATCAGGTTTTGCGTCAGGCGGATGTAGTTCAGCAGCGCGCCCGCCGCGCCGACGGCGGCTTCGTGTTCCTTGCCGTCCAAACCGAAGCCGTGCAGGTCCTGACAGCCGAAGTATTCGGTCAACAATTTCGCGCCGGCGTCGGCGGCAAACTGCCACGAGTTCAGGCGCGTGATGTTGGCGGAGGTCGTCTGAAAACCATTAGGCAGGCTTTTGCCTTCGGGCAACAGGATTTCCGCCGCCTGCAAACGCGCCAGCTCGTCGGCGAGCTTGTCCGCCGTCGTCAGCTTGGTTTTGAATTCGCCGCTTTGCAAAGATGCCCACGCGATGGCGATGTGTTTTTTATCCGCGTTCACCGCCGCGATGCGGTTGGTTTCCTTGTCTTCCAAAAACGCCGCGTCGGTCAGCGTGCCGGGCGTAACGATGCGCACGACTTTGCGTTCCACCGGCCCTTTGCCCGCGCCGACTTCGCCCACCTGCTCGCACACCGCCACGCTTTTGCCCATCTTCACCAGCCGCGCCAGATACTGCTCCGCCGCGTGAAACGGCACGCCCGCCATCTTAATCGGCACGCCGTCCATCTGCCCGCGCGTGGTCAGAGTGATATCCAACAGCTTCGCCGCTTCCACCGCGTCATCCAAAAACAGCTCGTAAAAATCGCCCATGCGGTAAAACACCAGCTTGTCGGCGTGCTGCGATTTGATGGCGAGATACTGCTGCATCATAGGGGAAACGGCGGATTTGCTCATGGGAATGCCTTGCAAAACGGAAAAGCCTTATTGTAGCAAAAGGTCGTCTGAAACCCTAAAACAAGGTTTCAGACGACCTTTTGCCTTTACTTCAATCCAATGATTTTATTTCTTGGCTCTAAAGCCCAGCAGATGTTGCGTGGTGGCAAGCCATGCGCCGAAGACGCCTAGGGCGATGACGAAGCCGAACACCAGCGAAACTTCGCTGAAATGGAAGAAACGCCAGCCGATGTTGAGCCCGTAGGGCTTGAAGATGGCATCTACCAACGGGCGCACGGCGGAGAGCAACCAGCCGCACAGCCCCAAGCTGACGGTGGCGGAGAGGATACTCTGCCACATGGCTTGATAGAGGAAGGGGCGGCGGATGAACGATGCGGGCGCACCGAGCAGCTTGGTGATTTCGATTTCTTCTTTGCGGCTGAGGATTTGCAGACGGATGGTGTTGTGCGCGACAAGGACGAACGCCATACCCAGCGTCAGTGAAAGAAACCATAAAATTTTGCGGATGAACTCGTTGATTTGATACAGCGTTTGCACCCATTCGGTGTCCATGGTGGCGGATTCGACCATGGGTAGCTTGATCATATCCTGATAAATCGCCTGCATTTGTGCGGGCGGTGTAGCGGGATCGGGCGTTACGATAAATGCGTCGGGCAAGGGGTTGCCGTCGAGCATGGAAACGAGGTTTTGATCGAGGTTGGATTGTAGCTCTTCCAAGCCTTCCTGCTTGCTGATGAAACGGATTTTGTTGAGGCGGGCATCACGTTCCAACAGGTTGCGGACGGTATCACTATCGGCTTTGGACGCATCGGTTTCCATATAGAGGGTGATTTGCGGCGACTCGTTGAGCTTGCCTAAAACGCTTTGCCCGCTTTGGATGCCTAAATACATGAAAAGCGGCAGAGTCATGGCGACGGCGAGCATCAGGAGGGTGAGCAGCGTGCCGACGGGTTGGCGCAGGAGCTGTTTGAGCGCAGTGCGCGCAGATTCGACGTGCAGCGAGACGTAGTGAATGATGCTCATGCGAGTCGTCCTTTCGAGAGGCGCAGGATGCGGTGGCCGTAGTCTGCCATGAGGGTTTCGTCATGAGCGGCGACGATGACGGTGGTTCCTGCTTCGTGGAAGGTTTTGAACAATTCCATGATGTCGAGCGCGTAGGCGCGGTCGAGGTTGGCGGAGGGTTCGTCGGCAATCAGGAGGCTGGGTTGGTGGACGACGGCGCGGGCGATACACAATCGTTGCTGTTCGCCGCCTGAGAGGGTTACGGGATCGTCCAATTCGCGGCCTTTCAAGCCGACTTTTTCAATGGCGATGCGGGCGCGTTCTTCGGCTTTGCGCGGCTGATAACCGATAATCCGCAGCGGTAGGATGACGTTTTGCAGGACGTTGCGGTCATAGAGGATTTTGTGGTCTTGGAACACGATGCCGATATGTTGGCGCATGAAGCCGATTTGGTTGTCGCTCAATTCGCCCAAGTCTTGGTTGTTGAACCACACTTTGCCTTTGCTGGGTTTGGTAATACCGGAAATCAGCTTGAGGATAGTGGACTTGCCGGAGCCGGAATGGCCGGCGATAAATATCATTTCGCCTTTTTTGATTTGGAAGCTGACGTTTTTCAGGGCTTCAAAACCGCCTGGATAGGTTTTGGAAACTTGTTCGAAACGGATCATAAGGTATTCCTGGAAAGGGGTCAGGACAAACTTATCCACAGTTAATCCACAAAAGGATGCGCTATCGGAGATAGGTCGTCTGAAAAATAGGATATGTGCCGAATTATAAAGATTTCGGCGTTTTTTTGATAGTTTGCTCAGATATGGACGGCGGTAGGCAAAGCGTCGGACTGACGGCTTTACAACACAATATTACAAGTGTGATTGTCGCGTTTGCAAAATGCTGAAATACTTATCCACATGTCAAAAAGTCGTCTGAAAAGGATTTCGGCGTTTCAATCAAACCCGCCGTATCCTTTTTCAGACGACCTTCCACATCGGTTTCAGCCCGAATTATTTACATTTTTCTTTAGCCGCATTGACGGCGGCGGTCAGGCTTTTTTCGTTGACTTCGCCGGTGATGGTTTGTTTGTAGCCGCATTTCGGCGCTTCGACGACGGTGAACGGCAATACGCCGACGTTGTTGCCGTAAGACTTCATGAAATTGCGGCTGTCCGCGCCGGTATAGCGCCAAACATGATAGCTGACGGGGGTTTGTTTCAGGAATTTGCCGATGTTGTCGGAAGTATCCAATGCGATGCCGACCATATCGACGCTGCCTTTTTTCTGCGCTTTGTACCATGCGGACATAGCAGGCATCTCCTTACGGCACGGACCGCACCAGGTCGCCCACAGGTTCACCACGCGCACGGGGGCTTTGAGCGATTGCAGGCTTTGCGGTTTGTTGTCGTTCCAGCCCGCCAGCGGGTCGGCGGCAAACGCAGGGGCAGACAGGGCGGCAGTCATCAAAACAGAGGCAAGCAATAATTTTTTCATAAGTTCCATCCTTTGCATCAATCAGATGATGGCATTGTAACCCCTTTCAGCGTGCTGTCTATGGAGAAAATCAAGATGTTGGATTTTAGCGGTAAAAAATGACGATTATCGGGTGATAAGTTGAGGAAATTTCCAATGCAGCCGATAATAAAGCCCATCAGCAAAATCTATAAACATCGGAGAACTCTATGTCGTCTGAATTCACGCTCTACCACAATCCCCGTTGCAGCAAATCGCGCGCCGCTTTCGACCTGCTCGAAGCGCGCGGCATCAAAGCCGAAGTCGTCAAATACCTCGACACCCCGCCCGACTTGGCGACACTGAAAGACATTTTCGCCAAGCTGGGCTTAGAGTCCGTACGCGGCATGATGCGCGTCAAAGACGACTTGTACAAAGAACTCGGTTTGGACAAGCCCGACCTCGACAACCAAGCCCTGCTCGAAGCCATCGCCGCCCACCCTGCCCTGCTCGAACGCCCCATCCTGACCACACGGGACAAAGCCGCCATCGGCAGACCGCTCGAAAACATCGAAGCCTTGTTGGACTGAAGCGCGGGAAGGCTGTCCCTACATGATTTCCCTGTTCCGCAGCCGCAACGGCTTGCGCTACTACCTCTTTCGCGGCATAGGCCTGAGTATCCTGTTGGTACTCGGCATATTCGGCGAGGGCGCATGGCAGGTGTACCACACCGGCTCGCAGCCCCTGCCCGGTCATATCCGCGCCGATGCCGCCCTCGTGCTCGGCGCCGCCGCGTGGGACAAACGGCCTTCGCCCATCTTCCGCGAACGCATCAACCACGCCATCACCCTCTACCAAAGCCACCGTGTCGAAAAAATCGTTTTCACCGGCGGAACACCCAAAAAAGGCTACATGACTGAAGCCGAAGTCGGTCGGCGCTACGCCCTCAAACAAGGCATACCTGCGCACAACATCCTCTTTGAAAACACCTCGCGCAACACCTACGAAAATATCCGCAACATCCGCCCAATACTGCGCGCCGAAGGCATCGGAAGCATCATCATCGTCAGCGACCCCTACCACCTCGCCCGCGCCCTCGAAATCGCCTCCGACCTCGACATCGAAGCCTACATCTCCGCCACGCCGACCACGCGGTTCGATCAAAGCAAGGAAAAAAACAAATTCCTGCTTCAAGAAAGCTACGCCCTCTTCCTCTACCGCATCGGCAAATGGAGCGAAAACTTTTGGGACTGGCTGACAATGAGTAAAACAGAAGACGAATAAATGAAAAAGAGTCGTCTGAAAACCGTTGAAATTCAGGTTTCAGACGACCTCAAAAAGACTACAATCAGTGTTACTCATAAAGGTTAACCATCATGAAACACATATTTCAAACTATCCTGACCGCCGCCTTAATCCCTTTTCTTGTCTCATGCGGCTTCTCAACAGGCAAACACCGTCCGACGGCCAAAACCTACGCTTCTGCCCGAAAAGTCCAACTCGTCCGCATCAGCAATATCGATCACACCCAAGGTTCGCAAGAGCTGATGTTGCACAGCATGGGCCTTATCGGTACGCCGTACAAATGGGGCGGCAGCACTACTTCTACCGGTTTTGATTGCAGCGGCATGATTCAATTTGTCTATAAAAACGCCCTCGGTGTCAGCCTGCCGCGCACCGCCCGCGATATGGCGGCGGCCAGCCGTAAAATCCCCGACAGCCGCCTTAAGGCAGGCGATCTCGTTTTCTTCAACACAGGCGGCGCGAACAAATATTCGCACGTCGGCCTATACATCGGCAACGGTGAATTCATCCATGCGCCAAGCAGCGGCAAAACCATTAAAACCGAAAAACTTTCCAGCCCGTTTTACGCGAAGAATTATTTGGGCGCGCATACCTTCTTTACCGACTGAAAAACAGCAAATCAGCAATCGGTATAAAGATCCGTTTGGTTTTTGATACGGTGAGACCTTTGCAAAAATAGTCTGTTAACAAAATTTGACGCATAAAAATGTGCTAAAAAATTTTCAATTGGCTAAAACCTTTTTGATATTGAGAAAAAAGTAGAAGCAATCAGGGAGGTTCTTCATTTTGGCAATGGTATTGAACATAAAATTTTAATAACTCATGTTATTGCAAAGATCTCACGGTATCTATTATCTCGGTCATTCCCGCGTACGAATGATGAACTAAGCAGTCGGCTATATCGTCAATCCAAATCGGAAATGCTGATAAAAAAGGTCGTCTGAAACCAGATTTACGGTTTCAGACGACCTTTGTCTGTTTAAAAAAGATTATTTGAAGCGGTAGCCGACAGTAGCCATGTAGCTGTTGTTGTGGACTTTCAAATTGTCTTTTTTATAACGGGTTTGCTCCCATTCGGCGCCGACTTCGACATTCGGTGCAACGGCGTATTTCGCGCCTACGCCGTAGCCGAGGCCGTTCATATTGTTGCGTTTCGCGCCCAAATTGTCGAAGCGGCCGTAGTGGTAGCCTGCCTTACCGTAAGCCAGCGCATTGTCGGTCAGGCGGTAGCCTTGGACGTAGGAAACGTTGGCATCGACTTTTTGTTTCGCATTGCCCGCGATTTTGCGGTGCAGCGGTTTGACACCGGCTTCAACGCCGCCAATCCAGTTGCTTTGTCCGAATTGTGTGTTGTAGCTGCCGCGTACGGCAACGTCGCCTTTGGTTTTTTCGTTCAGATTAACGTTGCGCACATCACTTTTGGTTGCGCCCGCGCCGACTTCCAAGCCTGCGCTGGTAAAAGAACCGTCAGCGAAAGTGATGGCGGAAGCGGTAGCCAATAAAACAGTCAGTAAGGTTTTTTTCATGATAATGCTCCTTCACGGATAAACAGGAAGCGTGTTTCTGCTTCCGACGAATCCAGTATCGGATGCTTGCGGATGAGCCGCAACCGCCTTTGCCGAGGCGTTACCCATCTTCTCAAGTGCTTAACGTTTGTAGTTCATTGAAACGGCTGAATTTGTATCGCCAGAAATGTCGAGGTGCGCGATTTATAATTTGCGTAAAGTGCGATGAAAAGTATGAAGATTTATGAACCTTGCTGTGTGGAGAGGGGCGCGTTTGGCAGCGGAGGCGGAGTGCGGAGAAAATGATAAAGGCTTAAATGGCGGTTTACATTGGTTGGTGTGGCTTTATTGCCATAAGCGCGACAAAGGTCGTCTGAAAACCGGGTTTTTTGGGGTTTTCAGACGACCTTTGTTTTGCCTGAAATTGGGTGTTTACGAAATCAGGTTCAAATCGCTGATGCGGTCGTAGAGGCGGTCGGGGTCGTTGCCTTCTTCGTGCATTTGGATGCGCAGGCGCAGGTCGTTGGTGGAAACGGCTTGGCGCAGGGCTTCGTCGTATTCGATTTGACCTTGGATGTAGAGTTCGAACAGGTGTTGGTCGAAGGTCTGCATGCCGTCTGTGCCGGAGCGCATCATGAGTTCGCGGATTTCCATAAGTTCGCCTTTGAAAATCAAATCCTGCATGGCGGGCGTGTTGAGCAGAAGGTCGACGACGGCGGTACGCTGGCTGCGGTTTTTCTTGATGGCGAGGCGTTGGCCGATAATGCCGGTCAGGTTGAGCGCCAAATCCATGAGGACTTGTTTGCGTCGGTCTTCTTGGTAGAAGTTGATGATACGCTCGATGGTTTGGGCGGCGGTGTTGGCGTGGATGGTGAAGACGCACAAGTGGCCGGTTTGGGCAAGCTGGAGGGCGTATTCCATACTGGCTTCGCTGCGCACCTCGCCGATACAGACGACGTCGGGCGCTTGACGCATTGCGCTTTGGACGGCGATTTTCCAGTCGTTGGTGTCGATGCCGACTTCGCGCTGGGTGAAAATGCTGCGGCGGGGTTTGTAGATGAATTCGATCGGGTCTTCGATGGTGACGATGTGGCCGGGCATTTTGTGGTTGCGGTAGTCGAGCATGGATGCCATGGTGGTCGATTTACCGGAACCGGTCGGGCCGGCAAGGATCAGCAGGCCGCGCGGGGAAAGGGAGAGGTCTTTGAGTTTGGCGGGCAGGCCGAGGCTCTCCATTTCGGGGATTTCTTGGTTGATGCGGCGCAAGACCATGCCGACGCGGCCTTGTTCGTGGTAGGCGTTGACACGGTAACGGGTGTTGCTGCGGGATTGGACGGAGTAGTTGAGTTCCCATTCGCGGTTGAAGGTTTCAAGCTGCTCGGGGTTCATGGTGGATTCGACGATGGCGGCCGTGTCTTCGCCGGTCAGGGCTTTGTGCGGGACGGGGGTCAGGGTGCCGCTGACTTTGACGGCAGGCGGGAAGCCTGCGCTGATGAAGATGTCGGATGCGCCGCGTTTTTCTGCTTCGACGCACATGCGGTCGAGCAGGGGATGGAGGTGCGTGCCGATTTCGGCAGGGGTGGGGATGTGCGGCGGTTGGTTTTTTTGCGAGTAGGCTTGCACCATTTCGCTGAGTAAGTCGTGTAAAGGAGTTGTTTCGCTCATTTTGTGTACTCTTTATCAGTAAGTGAATATTGAGACCGGCGGGCGGTTTGTTTGTTATTGGGTGTTGCCTGCCTTGCGGAGGTCGTCTGAAAACGGGGAACGGGTTTCCCCGTTGTGTAAACTGTGTTTTCAGACGACCTGGTTTGTTCCCGATAATGGAATGTATTTATCAGACGATGGTCATGCTGTCGCTGTTTTGCGCTTTGCTGCGGGCTACGTCGGGGCTGATGGTACCTTGGCGGACGAGGGTTTGCAGCGCCTGGTCGAGGGTTTGCATGCCGTGTGATTGACCGGTTTGCAGCGCGGAGTTGATTTGGGCGATTTTGTTTTCGCGGATCAGGTTGCGCACTGCGGGGGTGGAAATGAGGATTTCGTGTGCGGCGACACGGCCGTTGCCGTCGCGGGTTTTCAGCAGAGTTTGCGAAATGACCGCGCGCAGGGATTCGGACAGCATGGAACGCACCATTTCTTTTTCACCGGCCGGGAATACGTCAACGATACGGTCCACGGTTTTGGCGGCGCCGGTGGTGTGCAGCGTACCGAATACCAAGTGGCCGGTTTCGGCGGCAGTCAGCGCGAGGCCGATGGTTTCGGGGTCGCGCATCTCGCCCACGAGGATCACGTCGGGGTCTTCACGCAATGCGGAACGCAGGGCGTTGGCGAAGCTGTGGGTGTGTTGGTGCAGCTCGCGCTGGTTGACGAGGGCTTTTTTACTTTGGTGGACGAACTCGATCGGGTCTTCGATGGTGAGGATGTGTGCGGGTTGGGTTTCGTTGATGTAGTTGATCATTGCCGCCAGCGTGGTGGATTTACCGGAACCGGTCGGACCGGTTACCAATACCAAGCCGCGCGGGTTGTCGGCGATTTTTTGGAAAATACGCGGGGCGCGCAGGTCTTCCAGCGTCAATACGTCGCTCGGAATGGTACGGAAGACGGCGGCAGGGCCGCGGTTGGAGGTAAAGGCGTTGACACGGAAACGGGCGACGTTGGGCAGCTCGAAGGAGAAGTCCACTTCCAAATCTTGTTGGAACAGTTTGCGCTGGTGGTCGTTCATGACCGAAGTAACCATGTTGCCGACTTCTTCGGCTGACATTTCGGGCAGGTTGATGCGGCGGATGTCGCCGTGAACGCGGATCATGGGGGACATTCCGGCGCTTAAGTGAAGGTCGGAAGCTTTGTTTTTGACGCCGAAAGCGAGTAAGTCGGTAATCTGCATAATGTGGCCTTGTTTTAGTTTAGAATAATGAGGCGGAACCCGATTTAAAATGCGGATGCGGAATGCCGGGCATTTCCCTGTTCAGGTTCCGATAAATTGTATTATTTTAAATACATAAACCGTTCAGACCAAGTAAAATTTTCAAAATCGCTGTAATTGATGTAATAAAGGAAGAAATCATGTCGGTATTGCAACAAAATTATGCGGAGGTGTGCCGCCGCATTGCCGAAGCCGAGCAAAAGGCGGGCAGGCAGGCGGGCGAAGTGGGTCTGATTGCCGTCAGCAAAACCTTCCCTTCAGACGACATCCGCGAGGTATATGCCGCAGGGCAGCGTGATTTCGGTGAGAACTATATTCAGGAGTGGTACGAGAAAACGGAAACGCTCGCGGATTTGCCCGACATTGTTTGGCACGTCATCGGCGATGTGCAGTCAAACAAGACCAAATTTGTCGCCGAACGCGCGCATTGGGTGCATACGATAGGTCGTCTGAAAACCGCCCGCCGCCTGAGCGAACAGCGTCCGTCCGAAATGCCGCCTTTGCAGGTGTGCATCGAAGTCAATATCGCGGGCGAGGAGGCGAAACACGGCGTTGCGCCCGATGAGGCGGTCGCGCTGGCGGTGGAAGTGGCGAAGTTGCCGAATGTGGTTGTACGCGGATTGATGTGTGTCGCCAAAGCCGACAGCGATGATGAAGCATTGCGCGTTCAGTTCCAAACCATGAAGAAACTGCTTGCCGGCCTGAACGCGGCGGGTGTCCACGCGGATGTATTGTCTATGGGCATGTCCGGCGATATGCCTGTGGCGGTCGCGTGCGGCGCAACGCATGTGCGTATCGGCAGCGCGATTTTCGGCAGGCGGGAGCAAAAAGGGAAAGATGGTCAATGAAACAGATTATCTCGGTCTTTTTGCTGGGTTTGACCTTAACGGGTTGTCGGTTGATGGGCTGGTATCCATGTTCGTCCTTGTCAGACTGGTGCAAGCCCAAAAAGCCGGCGGCAATAGATTTTTGGAAAAACAGGGTTTACACCGAACATCGCTGCCTGAAAGCGTCTGTTGGTAAAAAGGTCGTCTGAAGTTTTCTAGTTTGGTAGAAACGGCATTTCAGACGACCCCAAGTAAAATGTATTTCATTTAAAAATTTAAGGAAATTTATGAACATCTACTTTTTAGGCGGCGGCAATATGGCAGCTGCCATTGCGGGCGGATTGGTCAAGCAGGGCGGATACCGCATCCACATCGCCAACCGCGGCGCGGGAAAACGCGGGCGTTTGGCAAAGGAATTGAATGTCGAAGTTTCCGAATCCCTGCCCGAACTGCTTTCAGACGACGTTTTGATTCTTGCCGTCAAGCCGCAGGACATGGAAGCCGCGTGCCGCAACGTTCGTGTCAACGGCGCATTGGTGCTATCCGTCGCTGCCGGTTTGTCTATTGATACCCTCAGCCGCTACCTTGGCGGAACGCGCCGCATCGTCCGTACCATGCCCAATACGCCGGGAAAAATCGGTTTGGGCGTATCCGGTATGTTTGCCGAATCGGAAGTGTCCGAAGCCGACCGTGCCGCCGCCGACCGGATTATGCGTTCCGTCGGTTTAACCGTTTGGTTGGATGAAGAAGACAAGTTGCACAATATCACAGGCATTAGCGGCAGCGGCCCCGCCTACGTCTTTTACCTGCTCGGCGCGCTGCAAGCTGCCGCTCAGGCGCAAGGGTTCAGCGAAGAAGATGCCCGCGCCCTCAGTCTCGCCACCTTCAAAGGCGCAGTTGCCTTGGCAGAGCAAAGTGGCGAAGACTTCGCGCGATTGCAGCAAAACGTTACTTCCAAAGGCGGAACCACCCACGAAGCCATCGAAACGTTCAAATCATGCTGCGTCGCCGAAGCCATTGCCCAAGGCGTGGAAGCCTGCGTCAAGCGTTCGCAGGAAATGGCACAACAATATAAGGTCGTCTGAAAATGCGCGGAGATTTATTGATATTGCTTGCCGACGGCATTGTTATCCTGTGTTTGGCACGTCTATTCCTGCAAGCGGCGGGATTGAGTGAAAATCATGCGCTCTTGGCGTTCAGTAAGCGATCAACCGATTGGCTGGTCAACCCGCTACATAAAATTCTGCCGGTTAAAAAATACGACCCAGCCTGCCTGTTGTCAGGACTGTTGTTATATTACATCGTATTCACCTTCATCACTTTAGTGGCGCAGCCTACCGCATTCAGCGCAAAAATCATCATCGCCAATTTTATACTGGCAGTATTGAATACAATTAAATCAGCGGCTTATGTGTTGTTGATAGGGTTGTTTATCCGAATGGCGCTCAGTATTATTAAAGATCCCTATTCCCAGCTTTCCGTCGCACTGGAACGGATATATCGCCCCATACTTTCTCCCGTACAGTTTTTAAAGTACGGACGCTACGATTTTTCGGGTAGTATATTGGCATTATTACTGTGGATCTGGTTAAGCAGTCTATCGCCCCAAATTACCCGCCAAATCAACTTGTGGCTACTGCAATAGACAGCGAGTTCATTAAGAATTTGCAGTATGACGTAAGCAAAATGCAAAAAAGTGAAAATCGAAAACACGACTGTGAAAACATGGTATCATGCCGCCATTTCCAAACGGGCTTGAGAAAAGAAGTCCTAAGAAATCAATAAAATAAACCACTTGAGTAGTATTTCGTTTCCCGCAATAGATTGAAAGAAAAATTATGGCAAAGCTGACAGAACAAGACATTTTGAATTGGGACGGCCCGGAAGAAGACTACATGAATAGTGACCAGTTGGCATTCTTCCGCGAACTGCTGGTAAAAATGCAAGACGAACTGATTGAAAACGCATCTGCCACCACCGGCCACCTGCAAGAACACGAATCGGCTCCCGATCCTGCCGACCGCGCTACTCAAGAAGAAGAGTACGCGCTGGAACTACGCACCCGCGACCGTGAGCGCAAACTTCTAGGTAAAGTACAAGCAACCATCCGCAGTATCGACGAAGGCGATTATGGCTTCTGCGCGGATACCGGCGAGCCCATCGGCCTCAAACGCCTCCTTGCCCGCCCGACTGCGACACTTTCCGTGGAAGCACAAGAACGCCGCGAACGCATGAAAAAACAGTTTGCCGACTAAGTATAACGAAATCGGCTAATTGAATTAGACAGTAAGAAAATGAAAAGGTCGTCTGAAAGGGATTTCAGACGACCT
>NZ_KV789510.1:568-10218 GCF_001807625.1 Neisseria sp. HMSC03D10 | reverse complement strand
GGATGTCCAACTTTTGGGGTGCAGTTCAAACTGAAATCTCTGGTTTTCAGACGACCTTTTTGTATTTTAGGTTTTACACGCCCTGTTTCAGGCTGGCTTCGATGAAACCGTCCAAATCGCCGTCCAATACGGCTTTGGTGTTGCCGACTTCGTAGCCCGTGCGCAAGTCTTTGATGCGCGAGGAGTCCAAGACGTACGAACGGATTTGGCTGCCCCAACCCACATCGGACTTGCCTTCTTCCAACGCCTGTTTCTCTTCGTTGCGTTTGCGCATTTCCAATTCATACAGTTTGGATTTCAACATTTCCATCGCAGCGGCTTTGTTGGCATGTTGAGAACGGTCGTTTTGACATTGCACCACAATCCCCGTCGGCTCGTGGGTAATGCGCACGGCGGAGTCGGTTTTGTTGATGTGCTGACCGCCCGCGCCCGATGCGCGATAAGTGTCGATACGCAAATCGGCGGGGTTGATTTCGATTTCGATGGAATCGTCGATTTCGGGGTACACGAACACGGATGAGAACGATGTATGGCGTTTGTTGTTCGAGTCAAACGGCGAGTAGCGTACCAAGCGGTGAACGCCGGTTTCCGTGCGCAGCAAACCGTAGGCGTATTCGCCTTCCACGCGGATGGTGGCGCGGTTGATGCCCGCGATTTCGCCGTCGTCTTCTTCGAGGATTTCGATTTTGAAGCCTTTGCGTTCGGCGTAGCGGCTGTACATGCGGAACAGCATGCCCGCCCAGTCTTCCGCTTCCGTACCGCCCGCGCCTGCGGTGATGTCGATAAAGCAGTTGTTCGGGTCGGCGGGTTGGTTGAACATCCGTTTGAACTCTAAATCCGCCATCTGTTTTTCCAGTTCCGCCACGTCTTCCTGCACGGCGGCGAAACCTTCTTCGTCGTTTTCCTCGACGGCCATTTCAATCAGCATGCGGTTATCTTCGATGCCCGACGCGATGTTGTCGAGCGTCAACACGATGCCTTCGAGGATTTTGCGCTCTTTGCCGATTTCTTGGGCGCGTTTCGGGTCGTTCCACAGCTCAGGGTCTTCGGAAAGGCCGATGACTTCTTCCAATCGGTCTTTCTTGCCCTGATAGTCCATATAGACGCGGATGTCTTCGCTGCGCTTTTCCAAATCGTTCAGGGTGTTGTTGAGCTGGTTGATTACTTCGGCTTCCATGATTCTTGTGTGCTTTCAAAATTTTAGGTGCGTATTGTAAGGGATTTGCGGGCTTTTTTCTATGATAAAGGTCGTCTGAAAACCTGAATCTCAAGTTTTCAGACGACCTTTTTGACACAAGGCTCTTAACCGCGTACCCGTTCGATTTTCGCGCCGACTTGGCCGAGTTTTTTCTCGATGTGTTCGTAGCCGCGGTCGAGGTGGTAGATGCGTTCGACGATAGTTTCGCCGCCTGCGACCAAGCCTGCCATGACGAGGCTGGCGGAGGCGCGCAGGTCGGTCGCCATCACGACGGCGCCGGAGAGTTTTTCCACGCCTTTGACGAAGGCGGTGTTGCCTTCGGTGGTGATGTTTGCGCCCATGCGGTTGAGTTCGGGAACGTGCATGAAGCGGTTTTCAAAGATGGTTTCGATGACGCGGCTGTCGCCTTCGGCAACGGCGTTCATCGCCATAAACTGCGCCTGCATGTCGGTCGGAAAGCCGGGATGGACGACGGTGCGGATGTCCACGGCTTTGGGACGTTGCTGCATGTCGATGGAAATCCAGTCGTCGCCTGCTTCGATGATGGCGCCCGCTTCGACGAGTTTGTCCAACACGGCTTCCATGGTTTTGGGAGCAGCGTTGCGCAGGACGACTTTGCCGCCGGCCATGGCGACGGCGCAGAGGAAGGTGCCGGCTTCGATGCGGTCGGGTACGACGCTGTGTTCGCAGCCGTGCAGCTCTTTTACGCCTTCGACGGTCATGGTTGATGTGCCGATGCCGCTGATTTTCGCGCCCATTTTGACGAGGCATTCCGCCAAATCGACGACTTCGGGTTCGATGGCGCAGTTTTCGAGGATGGTCGTGCCTTCGGCGAGGGTTGCCGCCATCAGCAGGTTTTCCGTACCGCCGACGGTAACGACGTCCATGACGACACGCGTGCCTTTCAGACGGCCTTTGGCTTTGACATAACCGTGTTCGATGGTGATTTCCGCACCCATGGTTTCGAGGCCTTTGAGGTGCTGGTCGACGGGGCGCGAACCGATGGCGCAGCCGCCGGGCAGGCTGACTTGGGCTTCGCCGAAACGCGCCAGCGTCGGGCCGAGCACGAGGATGGAGGCGCGCATGGTTTTCACCAGTTCGTAGGGGGCGCAGGTGTTGTTGACGGTGCCGCCGTTGATTTCGAATTCGTGAATGTTGTCGGTCAAAACGCGCGCGCCCATGCCTTGCAGCAGTTTTTGGGTGGTTTTGACGTCGGCGAGCATGGGTACGTTTTTCAGGCGCAGGGTGCCGGAGGTCAAGAGTCCGGCGCACATCAGCGGCAGGGCGGCGTTTTTCGCGCCAGATACGGTGATTTCGCCGTTGAGCGGGCCGTTGGCGGTGATTTTGAGTTTGTCCACAGTGTTTCTTTCGTTGTTAAGACAAGTCCCGACGGCGCTGCCGGCAGGACGGGATTCGTTTAGGTTCGGAATTATAAGGGATTTTGACGGTTTTTGCGGGCGGGCGGGGAGAATTCTTCCGAAGGGTGTTTACGGGGTACGAATGGTCGGAAGGGTCGTCTGAACATATCGGGCGCAACTTTGCGATGTCTGTTTCTACGTTTTCAGACGACCTGTAAATCCAGTTTCATCACGGAGACGGTTTCACCGTTGTGCCATTGCGTCGCGATTTCCCGCCAGCCGTATTTGGCGTAAACCGCCTGTACGTCGGGCGTATAGAGGTAAAGGGCTGGCAGGCGTAAGGAGCGGGCGGTTTGCAGGCAATAGGCGATGAGCGCGCGTCCGATGCCTTTGCCTCGATATTCGGGCAGGATGAATACGTCGCCCAGCCAGTATTCGTATTGCGGAAATTCTTCCATGTCGAAGCGTTTGAGCGCGGCGGAACCGAGCAGCCGTCCGTCTTCCGAAGCTGCGGCAAAGGCGAGCGGCAAACCGTCCCCGTCCAGACATTTCCGGTAATAGGCACGGATTTTTTCAAGCGACGACCACGGGGCGAAGTCGTGCCATTCTTGGTAGAGCGCACGGGAGAGCGGCTCGATGTGGCAGGCTTGCAAGGGGGTGATGTTCATGACGCGTTATCGTGTAGAAAGGTCGTCTGAAACTGTTTTCAGACGACCTTTTAACGTTTAGCCCACTTTATCCCCGGGCTGCGCGCCTGCATCGACATCCAAGAGCTTCAGTTTGCCCTCGGCGGTGGCGGCGGAGAGAATCATGCCTTCGGATACGCCGAATTTTGCCATTTTGCGCGGGGCGAAGTTGGCGACGGCGATGACCATGCGGCCGTTCAATTCGGCAGGGTTGGGATAAGACGCGGCGATGCCGGAGAAGATGATGCGTTTTTCAAAACCGAAATCGAGGTCGAATTTTAAGAGTTTGGTGCTTCCTTCGACGGCTTCGCAGTTCAATACTTTGGCGACGCGCATGTCGATTTTCATGAAGTCGTCGAAGCTCGCTTGTTCGGCGACTTTTTCGTATTTGCCCTCTTCAGCGGCAGGCGCGGGGGTCGTCTGAATGCTTTGTTTGTTGGCTTCGATTAAATCGTCCACTTGTTTTTGCTCCACTCGTTGCATTAAATGTTCGTATTTGTTGATGGCGTGTTCGCCTAGGGTTTCACGCGTGTTCGCCCAGGTAATCGCGTCCAGATTGAGGAAACGCGCGGCGTTGGCGGCGGTTTGCGGCAATACGGGGGCGAGGTAGGCGGTCAGCATGGTGAAGGCGTTAATGAGTTCGCTGCATACTTCGTGCAGGCGTTCGTCTTGACCTTCTTGTTTGGCGAGTTCCCACGGCTTGTTGGCATCGACATATTCGTTCACGACATCCGCCAATGCCATGATATCGCGCAGGGCGCGGGCGTATTCGCGGTTTTCGTATTGCTCGGCTATGGTGTCGCTTTCGGCGGCGAGTTTTGCCAGCAATGCGCTGCCTGAAACGTCTTTCAGACGACCTTCAAAGCGTTTGGTGATGAAACCTGACGCGCGGGCGGCGATGTTGACGTATTTGCCGACAAGGTCGCTGTTGACGCGGCTGATAAAGTCTTGCAGGTTCAAATCGATGTCTTCGATTTTGCTGTTGAGTTTGGCGGCGATGTAGTAACGCATCCACTCGGGGTTCAGGCCTTGTTCCAGATAGGATTTGGCGGTAATGAAGGTGCCGCGCGATTTGGACATTTTTTGTCCGTCGACGGTCAGGAAACCGTGTGCGTACACGCCGGTCGGGGCGCGGTGGCCGGAGAAATGCAGCATGGCGGGCCAGAACAGGGCGTGGAAATAGAGGATGTCTTTGCCGATGAAGTGGTACATCTCGGTTTGGCTGTCGGCTTTGAAGTATTCGTCAAAATCGATGCCGATGCGGTCGCACAGGTTTTTAAACGACGCCATGTAGCCGACGGGCGCGTCCAGCCAGACGTAGAAGTATTTGCCCGGCGCGTCGGGGATTTCGAAACCGAAATACGGCGCGTCGCGGGAAATGTCCCAGTCGGACAGGGTGGTTTCTTCGCCTTCGCCCAGCCATTCTTTCATTTTGTTGAGGGCTTCGGCTTGCAGATGGGGCTTGCCGTCGTGCGGGTTGTTGCCGGAAGTCCATGCTTTGAGGAAGTCGGCACATTCGCCCAGTTTGAAGAAGAAGTGTTCGGATTCGCGCAATTCGGGTTTGGCACCGGAAACGGCGGAATATGGGTTAATCAGTTCGGTCGGGGAATAGGTCGTGCCGCAGACTTCGCAGTTGTCGCCGTATTGGTCTTGGGCGTGGCATTTGGGGCATTCGCCTTTGACGAAGCGGTCGGGCAGGAACATTTGTTTTTCGGGGTCGAAAAGCTGCTCGATGACGCGGCTCTCAATCTTGCCGTTGGCTTTCAGCGCGCGGTAAATGTCTTGGGAAAACTGTTTGTTTTCAGGGGAATGGGTGCTGTAATAATTGTCGTAACCGATGAAAAAGCCGGTGAAGTCGGCGAGGTGCTCTTCGCGCACTTTGGCAATCATGTCTTCGGGCGCGATGCCTTGTTTTTGCGCGGCAAGCATCACGGGCGTGCCGTGGGTGTCGTCGGCGCAGCAGTAGTGGCATTCGTGGCCGCGCAGTTTTTGAAAGCGCACCCAAACGTCGGTTTGGATGTGTTCGACCATGTGGCCGAGGTGAATGCTGCCGTTGGCATAGGGCAGCGCGGAGGTAACGAGGATTTTGCGTGTCATGGTTTATGCTTGGGAAAACAATGGATAAAGATGGGGAATTATACCGTAAATCGTGCGGGCGAGACGGGGGAAAGGTCGTCTGAAAAAGGGGATTTAAGGTTTCAGACGACTTTTTATATCGACACTGCCGCTGACGCAAATCAAGCGCAGGCAAATCCCGCCTTTACCGATGCGGCCCGTTCGCGGATAATTGAGAACATTCCCATTTCCGTTTCCAACCTTCACAAAGGATACATCATGGCATTTCTGAAACTGACCGAACAAAACGTGCAGGGCAAAACCGTCCTCATCCGCGCCGATATGAACGTGCCGTTCAAAGACGGCAAAATCAGCGACGACACCCGTATCCGCGCCTCGCTCGCGTCCATCAAATACTGCCTGGACAACGGCGCGTCCGTTATCGTGATGACCCACTTGGGCCGTCCGACCGAAGGCGAGTTCCACCCCGAAGACGATGTCGCCCCCGTTGCCGCGCACTTGGGCAGCCTGTTGGGCAAAGACGTGAAAGTATTAAACGACTGGCGTGAAAACAAACCCGCCCTGAACGCGGGCGATGTCGTCATGCTGCAAAACGTGCGCATCAACAAAGGCGAGAAGAAAAACGATTTGGAACTGGGCAAAGCCTATGCCGCCTTGTGCGACGTGTTCGTCAACGACGCGTTCGGCACCGCCCACCGCGCCCAAGCCTCGACCGAAGCCGTCGCCCAAGCCGCGCCCGTTGCCTGCGCCGGCGTATTGATGGCGGGCGAACTCGACGCTTTAGGCAAAGCCCTGAAAGAGCCTGCGCGCCCGATGGTGGCGATTGTTGCCGGCAGCAAAGTGTCCACCAAACTGACCATTCTCGAATCGCTGGCGGACAAAGTCGACCAACTCATCGTTGGTGGCGGTATCGCCAACACCTTCCTGTTGGCGGAAGGCAAAGCCATCGGCAAATCTTTGGCGGAACATGATTTGGTGGAAGAATCCAAAAAAATCATGGCGAAAATGGCAGCCAAAGGCGGCTCCGTACCGCTGCCGACCGATGTCGTCGTTGCCAAAGCCTTTGCCGCCGATGCCGAAGCGGTTGTAAAAGACATTGCCGACGTTGCCGAAGACGATATGATTTTGGACATCGGCCCGAAATCCGCCGCCGCACTTGCCGAACTGCTCAAAGCCGCAGGCACTGTGGTGTGGAACGGTCCGGTCGGCGTGTTCGAGTTTGATCAGTTCGCGGGCGGCACGAAAGCCCTTGCCGAAGCCATCGCCCAAAGCAAAGCGTTCTCGATTGCGGGCGGCGGCGACACGCTGGCGGCGATTGCCAAATTTGGCGTTACCGACCAAATCGGCTACATCTCCACCGGCGGCGGCGCGTTCCTCGAATTCTTGGAAGGCAAAGAGTTGCCTGCCGTAGCCGCTTTGGAAAAACGCGGCGCGTAAGCGGTTTGACGTAAAAAAGAGGTCGTCTGAAAACCTATTTTTGGGGGTTCAGACGACCTCTTCTTCTTTTCGCGGATTATTCCGCCGCACGGTTCAGTGCCGAACGAATCAGCATCTGCGTGCCGAACCAGCCCCAGTAAATGCGGTGATGGACAATTTTTCCACCGGCAATCTGCATGAGTTCCAAAATATCCACTTGATCGCCGCCGGGCGTTTCGCGCGGGTATTCCCAAACCAGCGTGTCCCCCGTCGTGAAATGCGTGCCGTTGCGATACCAGCGTACCAATTCATTCGGTCGGCGGCGCGTTCCTTCTTCTAAAAAAGCAAGGATGTCGGCTTTGCCTCGCAAAATGCCGCTTTGCCGCTGCATGATAAGGGGGACGAGCGGGCTTTCGAAAACGGCGTTGTCGTCATACAGGCCGATCAGTCGGGTGGTGTCGCGGTTTTTGGCAAATTCGTGCCAATCGTTGTAAATGCGTTCGAAATCGTTCATGGGAGTCATTTTTCGGTCAGGTTGTTTGCCGGAGCCCTAATTTTTCCGCGCAGTAACAAATTCCGCCAAGAGCCGCAAATGCAGGGCTTTTGCGCCGAAGGGTTCGAGCAGGGCGACGGCTTCGGCAGTCAGGGTTTCGGCGTAGGCGCGGGCAGCCTGCAGACCCATCAGTTTGACATAGGTCGGTTTGTCGTTGTCGCTGTCTTTGCCGGCGGTTTTGCCCAAGGTGGCGGTGTCGGCTTCGCAATCCAACACGTCGTCGATGACTTGGAACGCCAAGCCGAGTTTGGCGGCGTAGTTGTCCAAGGTGCGGACGTCGTCTGAATCCAAATCGGGGCAGGCAAGCGCGCCCAATACGACGGCGGCGCGGATGAGGGCGCCGGTTTTGAGGCTGTGCATCTGTTCCAACTGCGCCTGATTCATGGCTTTGCCGACGTTGGCAAGGTCGATGGCTTGTCCGCCCGCCATGCCGAGGCTGCCGGATGCTTTGGCGAGCGTGGACAACATGGCGATTTGGCGTTCGGCGGGCAGTCCGGTCGGACGGCTCAATACGTCGAAGGCTTGGGTTTGCAGGGCGTCGCCGACCAAAAGGGCGGTGGCTTCGTCGTATTTCACATGGCAGGTCGGTTTGCCGCGCCGCAGGCTGTCGTTGTCCATTGCGGGCATATCGTCGTGGACCAAGGAATAGACGTGCACCATTTCAATCGCCGCCATGGCTTGTTCGACGGCGTTTTGGTCGGCATCGCCCAATTCGGACGCGGCGAGCACCAAGAGCGGGCGCAGCCGTTTGCCGCCACCGAGGGTAACGTAACGCATGGCTTCGTGCAGCGTGTGCGGCACTTGGTTTTCAGACGGCAGGAAACGCTCCAGCAGCAATTCGGTCTGCGCTTGGGCTTTTTGCTGCCATACTTTCAATTCATTCGCCGGGTTCAAGGTTCAGCTCCTTCAGTTCGCCCGCGTCCAATACTTGCAGTTTTTGTTCGACTTCCGCCAGCTTGGTTTGGCAGTATCTGACCAGCTCGTTGCCTTCCTGATAGGCTGCCAGAGCATCTTCCAGCGGCATTTCGCTGCTTTGCATGGACTGGGTCAGGGTTTCGAGGCGGGCGAGGGCTTCTTCAAAGGATTTGGGGGCTTTTTTCATGATGATGCGGGCAAAAAATCAAAGCGGTATTGTAGCATTTTATGGGCTGCTTCTTGGTCAGGAACGGAAAAAGGTCGTCTGAAAACCTGATTTCCAAGTTTTCAGACGACCTTTTGAGCTGATGATACGGTAAAAATCAGTCTTTCAGCATGGCGGCGCCGAACGTACCGCTCTTGCCTTCGCTCGGATGGTCGAAGCGGCCGGCCATTTCTTCCGCCTGCGGACCCAGGAAAATGCCCGACATACTGTTTTTAGTTGTCCCGTCCACATAAACAAAACGGTTACCGGCGATATTGGCCTGGAGCATTACGGGGTTAAAACGTCCTTCTGCCGAATAAACACCGCCGGTCAGCGATTTTTCACCAAAATCAACATTGAACAAGGATGAGCCGACAGTGTTGATGTTGGATGCGTCATTGTAGAACGCATTGCCTTGGTAGATAGCCGAACCGGTTTGCGGCATGGCTTCGACAGGCGTCATCAGGCCTTGGTAGAACACCAGGGATGAATTGAGCTCGCCGTTGTCCTTTTTGCTTCCGTAAAAACCGTAATGGCCGTATTGCAGATGCGTACCGATGGCGCGGATAATTTTGTTATCCGATAAGGACAGCATACCGTTTGCCGCGTCAAATGTTTGTGGCAGCAGGTTGATTTTTTGTCCGTTGACTTCGAGGACATCAGGATTACCCACTCTGTTAATCACTTTGTTATCGGCACCGTCAACCGACAACATGGTGTAAAAACCGCCGATTGATTGCATAGCCGGAGCAACCTCCGCTTTTGGGGTAACTTCTTCAGCGGCTTTGCGTTCTTCTTCAGCTTTAGCTTTAGCGGCTTCTTCAGCGGCCTTGCGTTCTTCTTCAGCTTTAACTTTTGCAGCTTCTTCAGCAGCTTTACGTTCAGCTTCGGCTTTAGCTTTGGCAGCCTCTTCAGCGGCCTTGCGTTCTTCTTCAGCTTTAACTTTTGCAGCTTCCTCAGCAGCTTTACGTTCGGCTTCTGCTTTAGCTTTGGCAGCTTCTTCGGCAGCTTTGCGTTCTTCTTCAGCTTTAGCTTTAGCGGCTTCTTCAGCGGCCTTGCGTTCTTCTTCAGCTTTAACTTTTGCAGCTTCCTCAGCAGCTTTACGTTCGGCTTCTGCTTTAGCTTTGGCAGCTTCTTCGGCAGCTTTGCGCTCGGCTTCAGCTTTGGCTTTTGCAGCTTCTTCCGCAGCTTTTCGTTCCGCTTCAGCCTTGGCTTTAGCTTTGGCAGCTTCTTCGGCAGCTTT
>NZ_KV789510.1:0-548 GCF_001807625.1 Neisseria sp. HMSC03D10 | reverse complement strand
GCTTTGGCAGCCTCTTCAGCGGCCTTGCGTTCGGCTTCTGCTTTAGCTTTGGCTGCTTCTTCTGCAGCTTTGCGCTCGGCTTCTGCTTTAGCTTTAGCAGCTTCTTCCGCAGCTTTACGTTCCGCTTCAGCTTTGGCTTTAGCAGCTTCTTCAGCGGCTTTACGTTCAGCCTCTGCCTTGGCTTTAGCAGCCTCTTCGGCAGCTTTACGTTCAGCTTCAGCTTTAGCTTTGGCAGCTTCTTCGGCAGCTTTGCGTTCTTCTTCAGCTTTAGCTTTAGCGGCTTCTTCAGCGGCCTTGCGTTCTTCTTCAGCTTTAACTTTTGCAGCTTCTTCTTCAGCTTTAACTTTTGCAGCTTCTTCAGCAGCTTTACGTTCAGCTTCGGCTTTAGCTTTGGCAGCCTCTTCAGCGGCCTTGCGTTCTTCTTCAGCTTTAACTTTTGCAGCTTCCTCAGCAGCTTTACGTTCGGCTTCAGCTTTGGCTTTAGCAGCTTCTTCCGCAGCTTTGCGCTCGGCTTCTGCTTTAGCTTTGGCAGCCTCTTCAGCGGCCTT
>NZ_KV789509.1:13160-15330 GCF_001807625.1 Neisseria sp. HMSC03D10 | reverse complement strand
GCAGAGGCTGAGACAATGAACACGTTCTAAGATAGGAATATTGCAAAGGTCGTCTGAAACCGGATCTAGTTTCAGACGACCTTTTACTTGTCCATCTTTTGTTTCAGCCCTTCCCTTTCGCCGCCAACATATCCAGCATCCCCGCCAGATGGCTTCTGCCCTCTTCCTTGCTCACAATCGGTTCGCCGCCTTTGCGTCCTAAAATCTTGATGTCTTCCTGCGGCATTTCGTCTATGAAGCGGCTGGGTTCGGGGAACTGCCATGTGCCTTGTTTTTTGCGTTTGACGCAGTGGGTCAGCGTAAGCTGGCGTTTGGCGCGGGTGATGCCGACGTACATCAGGCGGCGTTCTTCTTCAACATTGTCTTCTTCGATGCTGTCGTTGTGCGGCAGGATGCCCTCTTCGCAGCCGACAAGGAAGACGTAGGGGTATTCCAAGCCTTTGGAGGCGTGTAGGGTTGAGAGTTTGACGGCATCGACTTCTTCTTCGCTTTTGCCTTCCAAGAGCGTCATTAGGGCGACGGTTTGGGCGAGTTCGATGATGTTTTTGCCGTCTTGTTCGCCTTTGCGCTCTAGCCAGCCGGTCAGGTCGCTGACGTTGCGCCATTTGATTTCGCCGGCTTTACCCTCTTCGCTGGCAAGCAGGTGGTTTTCGTAGTCGATTTCTTTGAGCAGGCTGTTGATGAGTTCGCCCGCTTCGCTGGTTTCGGCTTTGGCGCGGTAGCTGCCGAACATATCCATAAAGGCTTGCAGGTGTTGGCGGTTGGTATTGTTCAACAGGGCGAGTGCTTCTTCGTTTTGCGCGGCTTCATACAGGCTGCATTCGTGTTCGTGCGCGTAGGTGTTGAGTTTGCCCAGCGTTACATCGCCGATGCCGCGTTTGGGTGTGGTAACGGCGCGCAGGAAGGCGGGATCGTCGTTGGGGTTGGCAAGCAGGCGCAAATAGGACAAAACGTCTTTGATTTCGGCTTTGTCGAAAAAGCTTTGTCCGCCGGAGAGTTGGTAAGGAACGCGCGCGCTGCGCAAGGCTTCTTCAAAAATCCGCGCCTGATGGTTGCCGCGGTATAACACGGCGAAATCGGCGTATTGGGTTTTGTCGCCGCCGACCAGCTTCTGCTTGACGATTTGGCTGACAACCCAGTCGGCTTCGTGTTGCTCGTTTTGGCAGGCAACGACTTTGACGATTTCGCCTTCGCCGAACTGCGACCAAAGTTTTTTCGTGAACAGCTTGGGATTATTTTCGATGACTTTGTTGGCGATTTTGAGAATCCGCGCGGTGGAGCGGTAGTTTTGCTCCAGCTTGATAACCTTCATCTGCGGATAGTCTTCCTGCATTTTGCGCAGGTTTTCCATGTTTGCGCCGCGCCATGCGTAGATGGACTGGTCGTCGTCGCCGACGGCTGTAAACATGCCTTCCGCGCCGGTCAAGAGCTTCATCAGCGTAAATTGGCAGGTGTTGGTGTCCTGACATTCGTCAACCAACAGATAACGCAGCCGCCGCTGCCATTTGTTGCGCACTTCGCTGTTTTGCTGCAACAACACGGCGGGCAGGCGGATTAAGTCGTCGAAGTCCACCGCCTGATAGCTTTGTAAGGTTTCCTGATAGCTCGCATACACGCGCGCGATTTGTTCTTCCCAGGCGTTTGAGGCCGTCTGAAGCACGTCTTCGGGCGTTTTCAAATCGTTTTTCCACAGGGAAATCTGGTGCTGCGCTTTGAATAAGGCTTCTTTTCCCGTACCGCCTAAAAGTTCGCCGATGATTTTCGCGCTGTCGGTGGAATCGAGGATGGAGAAGTTTTTTTTGTAACCGATATGGTTCGCCTCTTCGCGCAGAATCTTCATGCCTAAAGAGTGAAACGTGCAAATCGTCAGCCCGCGCGTTTGCGATTTGGGCAGCATTTTGGCAACGCGTTCCTGCATTTCCGTAGCGGCTTTGTTGGTAAAGGTAATCGCGGCGACGGTATGCGGCAGATAGCCGACATTGACAATCAAATGTTTGATTTTTTGCGTAATCACGCCGGTTTTGCCGCTGCCGGCGCCGGCAAGCACGAGCAGAGGCCCGCCGAGGTATTTGACGGCGGCTTGCTGTTGGGGGTTGAGTTTCATGGGGAAAGAGTAGGGGAGTGTGTGAGGAAGAATTATATATAGTGGATTAACTTTAAACCAGTACGG
>NZ_KV789509.1:0-13140 GCF_001807625.1 Neisseria sp. HMSC03D10 | reverse complement strand
CTTGTCCTGATTTAAAGTTAATCCACTATAACAGCCGTCGAAACGGGATGTAAGGAGGAGACAAAAGGTCGTCTGAAACCTTATTCCGAAAGATTTCAGACGACCATGTTATGTTGGACAGGCTATTCTTCAGAAACGGAAAAGAAAAGTTTTTCCTGTTTCAATACGTTACCGTCTGCATCCGTAAGAGGGGATTGCGCTGCGGCAAACTTGATGACGGCAAGGCTTAAGCTGCCATTTTCAGTTAGCGCAGTGTTGATGATTTGTCCGGCTTCCGCGCCTTCGGAAACCACGCCTACACCTGCTGCTTCCAATGAATCTCCGCTCAATACCGCCAGCCCGCGTTTTACTTGGCCTCGATATTGGGCGCGCGCAATAATTTCTTGACCGGGATAGCAGCCTTTTTTGAAATGTACGCCGCCGATGATGTGTTGGTTGAGCATTTGCGCAACAGCGGTTTCTTTGGTCGCAGCAGAAATCCATGGATAGCCGCTGCGGATCTCGTGCAGATTCCACGCATTTTCGGCTTGGGCATCATATTCGGGAAGCAGCGCCGCCTCACCGATTTTCAGACGACCTTTATGGGGCAGGGGAATGGTATATACACCGTTTTCCAGTGATGCCTCAAAAGAAAGGCTGGGTGAGTCGGGCGGGGTAGCATGGCAGCTTTCATCGAGCATGCCTGCAACGGCAAAATCGGGTAGGGGGGTAAATTCAACTTTGGCGCGCAATACGAACATACGCAGCCGTTTCACAATCGATTCAGCCAAATCCGCTGCCATAACCAGCAATAAATCTTCCCCTCGGTTTAATACAACCATATTCGCCAAAACACGTCCCTTAGGTGTGTTGTAAGTCGCGTAGCAGGAATGATTTACAGTTAAGTGATTAATATCATTGGATAGTTGGCCATGGAGAAATGAAGCGCGATCTTCTCCGCCGACACGGATGACGCTGAAAAAAGGTAAACGGCTTTGCATAGGGAATCCTTCTATAACCTGTTTCCCGATTAAGGGATTGCGGACAGGTATTCTAGCTTATTTCACTTGGGGAATGTAGTAAAATGAGAGCTTACCAAGCATCAACAAGAAAGAAACAGCATGATTGAATTATACGGAATCACAAATTGCGACACTGTTAAAAAGGCACGCAACTGGTTGGCTGAAAATAATATTGTGTACGAATTTTCCGATTTTAAGAAAAACGCCCCGAGCGAGGCAGTTATCCGCCAATGGCTGGAACAGGTTTCTTTAGAAATCCTGCTCAACAAACGTGGTACGACATGGCGCAAACTTGACGATGCCGACCGTCAAGCTGCCGAAAATAGTCCGGACGGGGCGGTCCGACTGATGGCGAAAAATCCAAGTTTGATCAAACGTCCGGTTTTGCGTAAAGAGGGCAGGGTTTACGTCGGATTTTCTGTCGAAAACTATCAGAAGATTTTTTCGGAATAAAACGTCGTCTGAAAGATGCGGAATCCTTGAAAAAACGCTACAATGCGCGTTTGCCATTAACCATTACGCCCTCAAACCAATATGTTCCATACCGTTGAAAAATATAAAACTCCCGCCCAAATCCTACTGGGTCTGATCGCGCTGACCTTTGTCGGCTTTGGTGTCGAAACTGCGAGAAACTCCGGCTCCGACTATATCGTCAAGGTCGGTGGCGAAAAAATAAGCGATCACACCTTGAATAATGCCGTACAGGCGGATCAGGCCGCAGGCGGCGGGCAAAGCCGCGAAGCCATATTTAGCGGGCTGGTTCAGCGTGCCTACCTGAAAGAGGGCGCAAAGATGATGGGCATAGATGTGTCTATGGATCAGGTTAAGCAGGCTATTGTCGATGATCCGGCATTTCATGATGCCAACGGTAAATTCAGTCAGGCATTGTTTACGCAATATCTGAGCCAACGCCGTATGTCCGAAGACCAATTCATTGATGATTTACGCGAGCAGTTTGCCTTGCAAAATTTGATTAACCTAGTTCAGAACGGGGCAATTATCAGCGATTCTCAAGCAGAGCAGCTAATTAAGCTGACTCAGTCAAACCGTACCATCCGTTCATTTACATTCAGACCGGAAACATTTGCGGCACAAGTCAAAACGGATGATGCAACTTTGCAACGTTATTATGAATCGCATAAAAAAGATTATCTGATTCCCCAAGCCGTGAAGCTTGAATACGTTGCCCTTAATGCAGCCCATTTGGCGGAGAAGCAAAGCGTCAGTGCGGATGAAGTCAAAAAAGTATTCGACGAAGAAGTTGCCGCATTGCCACAAAATGCCCCCAAGCCTGAGTTCGATAAAGAAAAAGCACGCATTGAGGCTGCTTTGAAACTTAAAAAAGCCTCCGCCGATTTTAATGCCGCCAAAGAAAAACTCGCTGAAGAAGCGTTTAATCATCCGAATTCCTTAGATGAGGCGGCGAAAAAACTAGGTTTGAAAATCGAAACTTCCGATCAATGGCTGACGCAGGCCGATGCCAAAGCAGCAGGTATGCCCGATGCGTTGACTAGCGCGGCATTCAGCGAAGATGTCTTGAAGAAAAAACACAATTCAGACATTATCAATATTGACAACAATACCGTTTGGGTCGTTCGCGCCAAAGAAGTCCGTGAAGAAAAAACAGCCGGATTTACCGAAGCGAGAGATAAAGTTCAGGCTTCCTATGTCCGTAGCGAATCGGTAAAACTGGCCGAGAAGAAAGCGCAAGAAACTTTGGCGGACTTGAAAGCAGGAAAGAACGTAGATTTACAATGGTCGCCCGTTGAGCAGTTGTCAGCACAGGACGCTCGAAAATCCATGCCGCCCGAAGCCTACAACGAATTGATCAAAGCCCGCCCTGCGAATGGCAAACCGGCTTTTGCTTTGTTGGAAGGGCTGCCTTCGCCGGTTATTATGGAAGTTCAAAGCATTGCTGCACCGGAAAATGTTTCGGCACAAATTCCCGCTGCCAAACAGGCTTTGGTACAAAACCAATCTGCCAATATATTCAGCCGGTTGCTGCAATATCTGAGTAAGCAGATTGAGCAGGTTCAAGGTTCGCAAAAACTGGATAATTCTGCCGAATAAAACGGCACATTTTAAGCAAACGGTCGGATATTCCCGACCGTTTCGTTTACAAAGCCCTCAAAGGTCGTCTGAAAAAATGAGTAAATCACCCGATGCGTTGACACGCCTGATTAACGCTTTGAAAGTTCTGCCCAATGTCGGTCCCAAGTCTGCACAAAGGATGGCACATCAACTTTTGCAGCATAAACGGCAGGAAGCCCAAAATTTGGTTGAGGCTTTGCAATACGCTTTATTGCAGGTTCAGCATTGCCGGATGTGCAACAATTTTTGTGAAAGTGATTTATGCGAGATTTGTTCTGATGCCAACCGTGATACCCGCAGGCTGATGATAGTCCATATGCCTGCCGATGTTTCCAATATGGAAACGGCCAATTGCCATGACGGACTTTATTTCGTTTTAATGGGACAGGTCAGTCCTGCACAAGGTATGGATATTTCTCATATTTCTTTAGACAAACTGGTTGCACGCCTGCAAAACAGCAAAGTTGAAGAAATCATTATTGCAACCAACTTTACCGCCGAAGGTGATGCGACGGCCTATGTGTTGGCAGAACTATTCAAACCTTTGCCCTATAAAGTCAGCCGCCTTGCGCGAGGCATTCCTTTAGGAGGAGAGCTTGAATACGTCGATGCGGGTACTTTGGCACAGGCAGTATATGAACGGCGTATGTTGAAAACCGATTCGACGGAAGAGTAGGGCAATCAACGCTAACAATGACAAAGGTCGTCTGAAAATGTTCAGACGACCTTTGTTATGAAAACATGATGTAACGAAATCAATCGGATAAATTATTTACAGCTTACGCCTTGAATTTGCGGAGACGAACCGCTGCCGACTTTAAATGTACAGGTTGTCGCGCTGTTGCCGGATACGGTAACAATCCCGCTGCCCGCATTCAGGCTGACAGGCTCTTTAACACCCATCCCGACTGCAGTCGCAGCCAGTTTTTGAACGTCTGCATCAGAGTAAGATGTGTTATTTGAACTAATTTTGATTTCTTTTGCGTATGAATTGGCACTCAAAGCCAAGCCGGCAGCAATGATGGGCAAAACCAAAATTTTACTGATTTTCATGAGGTTGTTTCCTTTTTTAATATCGGTAGTGTGTACCGTTTGCTCAGAATAAGGCCATATGACGGATTATGCAAGCCTCAGAGCGAAATTTACGGTATTTGGCAGTTTGACCGTCGGCATTTACATACGGATGTCGGCTTATCGGAATGACTCGGACTAGGGCGGTATTTTACGGTACAATATCCGATTTTCAACATACACTGGAGCATTCGGATGGTTTCTTTGGAAACATGGATCGGACTTCGCTATCTCAGGGCGAAAAAACGCAATGGATTCATGTCGTTTATCACCATGATTTCAATTATCGGTATTGCATTAGGCGTTACCGCGCTGATTACCGTACTGTCTGTAATGAACGGTTTTCAAAAGGAAATCAGAGGGCAGTTACTGAATGTCGCCCCTCATGCTGAAATCGGTTATTACGATAATGGCAATGGGTTAGGGTGGCAAAATCTTCGTGAAATCGTCAAAGATAAAAAAGAAGTATTGGCAAGCGCGCCTTACATATCCGATCAAGCCTTGCTTGCCAATGCGGGGGAAGTCAGAGGGGTTCAAATCCGCGGTATCTTACCATCCGAAGAAAAGAATGTTGTAGATTATGGAAAAGATATGCCTGCGGGCAGTTTCGACAGTCTGAAACCCGGTAACTTCGATATTATTTTAGGAGAAGGCCTGGCTCAAGCTTTAGGCGCGGAAGTCGGAGGAAAAGTTACCGTTATCACCCCTGAAGGCAATGTTACCCCCGCAGGCGTCGTACCTCGTCTGAAACAGTTCAACGTCGTAGGCTTAGTCAAAACAGGCGTATATGAAGTAGACAATTCCCTGGCGATGACGCATATCCAAGATGCCCAAGTATTGTATAGATTGGGTGAAAATTTCGGCGGGTTGCGCCTGAAACTGGCTGACCCGCAAAATGCTCCCTCGTTTACTGCAAATTTAATCCCGCCTTCCAAAAAAGATTCAATTTGGGTCAGAGACTGGACGTTCAATAACCGCAGCTACTTTGAAGCAGTAGAGTTGGAAAAACGCATGATGTTCATCATCCTGACGTTGATTATCGCCGTTGCAGCCTTCAATTTGGTATCGTCCTTAGTGATGGCGGTAACGGAGAAACAAGCCGATATTGCCATTTTGCGCACATTGGGTCTTGCGCCATCAGGAGTTATGAAAATTTTCATGGTACAAGGGGCTTTTGCAGGCTTTTTTGGAACGCTTATCGGCGTGGTATGCGGCGTATTACTCGGTTGGAACGTCGGAAAAATCGTTGCATTCTTTGAAAAAATTTTCGGTGTTCACCTTATCAACTCGCAAATCTATTTTATCGACTATTTGCCCAGCGACGTAAACATGCGGGATGTGGCGGTTATTTCCTGTATTTCTTTAGGATTGGCATTCCTTGCCACACTTTATCCAAGTTGGCGTGCAGCCAAAACACAACCGGCGGAGGCTCTACGATATGAATAACAATATTGTATTGAAATGCACAAATATCGGAAAAAGTTACCGGGACGGCTCATTAAATGTACAAGTATTGAGAAACCTGAATCTTGAAGTAAAAGAAGGAGAAGGTATCAGTATTATCGGTTCGTCAGGTAGCGGTAAATCAACCCTTTTACATATTTTAGGCGGTTTGGACAAACCATCAGAGGGGAAAATTACCCTGATGAATCAAGACATAAGCGATATGTCTCAGAGACAACTGGGAGAATTGCGCAATAATTATCTGGGTTTTGTTTACCAATTCCATCATCTCTTACCTGAATTCTCTGCACTTGAAAACGTAATGATGCCGCTTTTAATCGGCAAAAAAAACAAAGCAGAAGCAGAAACACAAGCTGCCGATATGCTCGAAAAAGTTGGATTGAAACAAAGGATATTACATCGTCCAAGCGAACTGTCAGGAGGTGAAAGACAGCGCGCTGCCATTGCAAGAGCCTTAGTTACACGCCCCAAATGCCTTCTGGCTGATGAACCGACGGGTAATTTAGATAGAAAAAATGCCCAAAACATTTTGGACATGATGATGGATCTGAAAACGGAATTAAATACGAGCCTGATTGTTGTTACTCACGATGATGAGCTTGCTGTACGGTTTGAAAGAGTAATGACCATGCAGGATGGACATTTGCAAAATAAAGCATAATATATTTATTCGCATAATGTACTATTTTGTCCAAATTAAATTACACACTTCACAGGATTGCCTTCGGCGACCCTCCGGGGGCGTTCGCCACGTGGCAGGCGGGCAGGATATAAACCCATCCTGCCCACCTACCACAAGCGTGCTTTTGTGCTTTAAAGAGTAAAGGGGGTATTCATAAAGATTGGGCAAAGGCACGCCCAATCTTTACAAAACTTCCCCCTTGACTCTTTAAATCCCAATTCCTTAAAAATAAAGGTATCCTTTTATATATTAATGAAAATTTCGCCGGGAAAAAACCATATCATTGAAACTAAACAAAAAACATAATATTTAAATTTAAATAAAACCTAATAAAAAAGGTCGTCTGAATTTCAGACGACCTTTTTTATTAACGAAAATTTAGCCGGCGATGATTCAACAAGCTGAAAATAATGAAAAAACACATCATTCAATTTAAATCAATTATTCGAGCCGACGACACCGCCACGCGCTGCGAACTGTTCGCCAGCTTCGGCATAGCCGTCATACATCAAATTTTGAGGGCTTTTCCCGCCCAAACTGACGACTTGACTAGGCTCACTGTTTTCAAGCTGAATTTGACGGTTTTGGACGTATTCGCGGGGCTGTTCCTTGTAGGGATTAAAGGGCAAGCCGTTTTTCGCATAATCGTTACAAGTTTTTTTGTCAATCTCTTTTATGACCGTCCCTTGAGAGCTATAACAAGAACAACCCGACGCGCCACCTGAAATACATGCCACAGGATACTCAAACTGTTTAACCTGCCTGATATTGTCATAAAGCGGTTTTGACTCGACCAAACCTTTAATTTTTGGCTCAAGCATTTCTTTCGTCAGGTTTTTATTCTGATTCTGCGATATTTGATGACCTATTTCACGAGCAGAAGCCGCCGAACCCTGTTCAGCAGTCTTTTTGACCGTTTCAGAAACCACGACAGATTTTTCAGACACTGCCGAAACATCTTCAGACGGAGCGCCCAAACCTGTTAAAAGTTTGAAACCCCAATACGCCGTTATTCCAAATACTACAAGAGATATAGGAATGACCCACAAAACACGACTTTTCGGCGTTTGAACTTTGGTATGAATCTCAGCCGACTTATACAAAGCGAATGCCTTTTTATCTAACTTGTACACTTCAGCACGGGCGTTTTTCATCTCAACTTTAGGATTATTGGCGCAATAATCCCAAAAATAACGCATACGCACACCAAGTGGCGTTTTATGTATATGGTAGTGAGCACCGACCAAATCGCGCACATGTTTATCAATTCGACCAGGCATTTGAGTTATCAAAATAATATCAATACCGGAATGCCTATGAACGTGTAGCCACTCGACCAATTCGGGCGTTTTTGAACCGGCAGAGCGGGGCGGAAAGACGTTTTGTGCTTCATCGATAATCACCACAGAACCATGATTTTCAGGATACTTAAGCCAAACATTCATATCTTTAATGTCATGACCTTCAGGAATTTTTTCCGTCTTTATCGTCAATTCTGGAATGCCTTCAATAAAAATTTTTCTATCCGCCCATTCCTTTTTAACCTTCTTCGCCAAATCTGAAACAACCGACAGAGTTTTACCCGATCCGGGAACACCTGTTATCAAAGTAATCATTTTTTTCCCTTATTTCAAAAATTTAAACGCGCGATAAGATGACCATATACCCAGCGAAAACGCGAAACCGCCAAAAATAATATTCAAGGCTTCAGGTATGCCCGCAAGACCGAGCAAACCTATTAAATCGGCGGGCATCTGAAAATAATTCCGCGTTACATAATCCAAAACCTCATTTACCGCTATTGACAAGCCTTCATATGAAACAAGGCTAACACCCAAACCCAACAAAATTTGAAAAAAGGCGTTTTTAAGCATCGGCAGAAGAGCGATAAACAAACTGCCCAAATACTGAAGCAAAACACGTCCAAAAGCAGCCAAAGCAGGCATTTTCTATCCTTTCATACTGTTCACGGTTTTAAAAATCATCATTGCCGCCGTGAAATAGGCTAAAGTTATAAAGACATATCGGAGTTTTTCAGCGGCTTCACACACAAAAGAAAGCGTTAAACTATGGCGACCGAACTGACCAAAATCCAACTGAATATCTTGAGGGCAATAACCGCCAACAGAGAAAGCAGAAGAGGGCGAAAAAGTACCGAATCCACCATCTGACTTTATGCCACCCCAATCAGGCTCACCGCCACCGTCAGGAGCTTGAGGAAAATCCCCAAATCCTTCAGAACCACCATCCCCCGAACCACTGCCCGAACCGCTACCACTGCCCGAATTTAATCCATCTGAATTGTTTGAACCATTGCCCGAACCTTGAGAGCTTGCCGAACCACCCGAACCGCTACCACTGCCCGAATTTGAGCCATCTGAATTGTTTAAACCATTTCCCGATGCTTGAGAGCTTCCCGAACCGCCATTCTTGCCATCGACGGGAGCGGTGCCGGCGGAAGACGCGGAGCTACCGCCCCCCGCGCCTTTTCCGCCGGCACCGCCCCCCGCCGACTGCCCCGAACCTCTATTGGAACTTGAACCGCCCGACGAAGCGGAATTACTGGACGAATCGCCACCAATTGAACCGACTGACGAACCACCAAAATCAGTGTTTTTCGCCTTTACAGTACATAAAACCGAAAAAGTTCCACCTGACTTTTTTGTTATTTCTCGGTAACCTTTATTACATTGTGATTCATGAGCAATTTCTTCAGGACCAAGATAATTTACACTCCAAAGCCAAACATTACCATCCTTTACGCCAAGGCAACTGCGAGGCGGATCAAACTTAAAACTTGCTCCATCGAATCCAGGCACTGGACCTGAACAAGCAGATTCAGGAGTATCTCCATAATGAGGTTTGTCACGATAATAATAAGCATACCAATAACCTTTAGATTTCTCAGTCGAACCACCGCCACCGCCTGACGAACCACCGCCACCGCCCGAACCACCATTACCTTTACCCTGATTCTTCTTCTCTTCCTCTTCTTTTTTCTTTTGTTCTGCTCGTTTTACTTCAATTTCTCTCAAAAGCCTTGCCATTTCATTCTCATCCTCCAAAGCCTTTTTTAGACGTTCCTTTTCTACCCCCATTTCTTTTGACTTTTTACTTAAATCACTATCTGAAACTCTAATACCCTGATTTCCCTTATTTTTATTACTTAATAAGTCTTCAACATCAAAAACAGTCATATTCTGACTTTTATTAAAAGCCCCCTTATCCTCATACCTATAAAAACAATAATCTAAAACACAAGCCAACTTCGTAACGTTAACCTTTTGAATATTCCCAGTTTTTTTATCTTTTATACCTACCTCTTTACTTTCCCACAAATCAACCATCTGATTTAAACGACCATCCGTTTTAAAACCATAACCCGTATCACCAACAGCACCTAAAGACACCGAGGGCATTAAAAAAGCGACCGCTAAAATTGCGACCGCCAAACTATTTTTTTTCATATCTACCCCTTAAACAAATAAACCAAAGAGACCACAGCGAAAAAACCAAGCAAAAAAGGGAAATCAACCAACATCTGAAACCCCCATACCGCTTACAAATTTCGCCACCAATCTAAATGCAAACATCAAAACAAAAATCATGACAAAAGACCCACCTATTAACGCTCCATCGGCAAACTGACTAACCGCCGAACATTCAGGAAAAGAAAGCAATACTTTTTCGCCATTCAAAAACCATTCTTTCCCTACCTTTTCAGGAGCTATAATCTTTCCATCTGCCGTTATAACGGGGGCTGTTTGAGACAATACATAGTCATTTGCAGTTTCGATATTGCCAAAGCACTGAAAACCCACGCGATAGCCCATACAGCCCCCAATCAATTAACGACCGCCAACGAATGACGCGACGAGGCGGAACGCTTTCATCAATACATAAACGGCGAGCAACGAAACACCGACAGAAGTTACAACAGGAGCAACAGCATTTACCTGATTTACAATACCATTACCAATATCAGCAATGCCTTCAGCGGCAGCAACAGCCGAACCAGTAGCCAACATGGCAGCAACTCCAGCTTTTTTAAAATTTAAGATTTTCATAAAATTTCCTTTTTTTAAAAAGTGAGTACCGTTTTCAAAGGGCAAACGGAAAGCCCTAAAAATCATGCTTTCATAGCGGAATTCTGACCAACGACTTTCATCGAATAAACTTTCTGAAGAACCCGTTTACCTTTAATTTCGGGCATAAGTTCGATATCGACCTCTACAGGGAGCTTGCCGCGCAAATGTTCCAATTCGACTTTTTTGGCTTCTTCGCCATATTCACACTGGATCAAATCAAAACCGAATTCGTTAGCCGAACTGTCAGAAATAGGGCGTTCAATAAAAACGCGCGTATAGTCAAAAATCACACCGTTATCCGTCTGACCTTTATTCCAAGTTACTTTTCTTAAAATTGCTTTCATTTCATTTCCTTAATTTAAAATTCGGCGTATGGTGTCTACGCCACATATAGGCTAAATAATCGTCTTCCGACTCAAAATCACGCCCGAAATTTCCAAACTGTTCATTAATCTGACGTTTTTGACATTCATTCAAATATTCGTCATATGTTCTATGCCTGATAGCACTTCGTTCACTGCCGAACGTCATATCAATGACCGAATAAACATCACGCGGGACGCGATGACATTCGTGAATATAAGTCAGACTTTCCGTTGAACAATCAAACGCCGCAGGATTCAAACGACGGGGCATTTTTTTTTTACCGTCTTTCAAAACTTCTACAATCGCTTCAGCGTCGAGACCCATTCGCTCAAGCAGATTAACCACTCCTGAAACCTGAATCGCGCCATATTTAACGCAGTGTTCTGCCGAAACATCTTGCTGCTTTTTTACCCGCTGAAATTTAGAGGGAGCTTCTTGATAATCTGAAAAAAGTCTTTCAAAAACTGGAAATGCGCCCGTCAAATACTGACCCGCATCTATCAGGATTTCATGAGGAATCACAATATCCCGATTATGGAGCTCAAGCTCAACACGAACCCAAGGACTTTCAGAATCGCCAAGCTGTTTACCTTTTTCATAGACCCGAACAAAACGACTGGAATTTTTACGACTGCCGATATACAGAGTTTTTCCGGTGCCTAAATAATGAAGCCAGTCCCCGCCGACACATTCCGCAATCGGCTTTGTATGACGAGATGTATATCCACCGTTTTCCCAGTCTTTAAGAGCCATTTCGGGGTTATACTGACCATCCAAAAAGTCATGCGCCAAATCCACGCGAGTTATTTTTGCGGTAGGAGCATCGTTTTTAATAAATTCATAAAGGCGCGTTTCCCAACCATCTAAAGCCGCCGTCAAACCTACACCCGTCAAGTTAAAGCAGACCGTTTCATTTTGACGTTTACCGCCAATCGCAAAAAAGCCATAGTTCTCGAAATCCGTCCCCATGTGATAAGACGTCTTATAGCCATTTCTGCCGCCAGAATTTTGTTTCAAGAAACCAAATCCAAAAATCTCTTGAGAAACCGCCGAAGCATTGGCGGCTACTTCTTCTTCTGTGCCAAGCTGATCGGGACGTACAAAAACGCTTTCGGGCATTACAACTGTCAAAGTGTCAATAAATGCAGCAGTCGATTTACCGCGTTTCAAAAGGACTTCTTTCAGTTGTCCTTTAACAACCACGAAATGCTCAAAAGCTTCGCTTCTCGGCAGTCCCCCCGTGTTACTAGTGGGGGGATAAATAACAGCTTCATTCATTTACACACCTTTTGCGTTATTACAACACGTTAAATTAACGCGTTAACGCGTTAACAAATTTCCGATATGTTAACGTGTTAACACGTTAAGTCAACAACAAATTACTTGTTAACACACAAGACATTGTTTTATATTGCATAAAAGATTTTAGGAATATGAAAAATGAAAGCACTAAGAATCAAAGACGATCAGGAAGAAAAAATCAGACAGCTAGCCGTAGCAGCAAATAAAAAACTGATACAACTAGGAAGAGAACCACTCAGAGACAGCGAGCTAGCGCATATGTTGCTAAACGAAGCCTTAAAAAGGGCATTCATAAACGACGACGGCGAAATAGATATAAAGGACAAATAATGCTCAAAAAGGCATTAAAAATCCTAATTTTCGCCGTTTGTTTGATAATAAGCTGGATCCATGGATACTCAGAAGGCTTAAACAAAGGATACGAATGTCTAAAACCTGAAAATAAAAACCGACTAGAATGCATTGTTAATTCAGGAAATATAGAATTTATCGAACTTGACAAACTAGAAGAAATAAACCTACAAAATAAGGAGCAAACGCTCAAATAGAGAGCGTTTGCTCATTGAATTAAAATAAGCCCCGGAAAGGGGCTTATCATGGCAACACAATCTGAACTCATCGACCAAATCAAAGACAGACTTTTTATCCTGTCTGACTATGCTTTATCGCAACGCTGGCAGGTAGAGCCGACCCGAATCAGCCAATACCGACGCGACCGTCTGCGCCTGCCAATTCGGTTTATTGAGGACATTGCCGAACAAATCGGCATTGACGCGCTGACACTTATCAAAATGCTGGATACGGCACGACTAACCAAACAGAACAAGGACGCCGCCAAAATCATATTATGGCGACCAAACGAAAAAGTCAGACGTTATCCGCCACCGTGGGTAGAGCGAAAACACTTTTTCAGACGAAAACGCTAGTTCACATAATGTATATTATGTTAAATTCATAATACTAGTATTTTAGCCTGCTAAATCTTGTTTCGCTCAGTAGTTCAATTACTTACAGAATTTAAATATAAAAGGCCATCTGAAATGTTGAACTGCACCCCAAAAGTTGGACATCCCCT
>NZ_KV789508.1:0-12105 GCF_001807625.1 Neisseria sp. HMSC03D10 | reverse complement strand
TACTGTAAACAACGCTACTGATTTCTACACCTCATTTTTGGGTTTTCAGACGACTTTTTTAAATTCCAGGCTGTATTGGTGTGTACGGATTTGACGTTTGGTTTTTTATTATTCAAACCACCAAAACTCTTATTCAATATGTCGCCTGATGCCCAAAGTCAGCCTGTCTAAACCGGCCAAATCCTGTCGGGTTTCAATCTCTGTAAAACCATTTTCCGACAAAATCTGCCGTACTGCCCCACCTTGGTTATATCCATGTTCCAACAGCAACCACCCGCCCTCTTTCAAAAATTCAGGCGCACGCTGTGCCAGCTCCCGAATACAGGTCAAGCCGTCGGCAAAATCGGTCAATGCCGTTTGAGGCTCAAAGCGCAAATCTCCTTGATTCAAATGGCTGTCATCTGCCTCAATATAAGGAGGGTTAGAAACAATAACGTCAAAACGATATTTGTCTTCAGACGACGTTTTATCTGTATCGAACCATGATCCTGATGCAAACTCAACTGCTGCACCCAAATTTTCTGCGTTTCGACGGGCAACAACCAAAGCCTGCCTGCTAATATCAGACGCGCGTACTTCTGCGTCCTTCCGTTCCAATGCCACCGTAACAGCAACCGCCCCGCTACCGGTACCCAAATCCCAAACCCGTCCGTTTTTTGAGAGATGTTCGATAACCGCTTCAACCAAATGCTCGGTTTCCGGACGGGGAATCAAAACATCAGGGCAGACTTCAAACCAACGGCCATAAAACTCTCGACCACCCATGATATAAGCCATTGGTTCACCATTCAGACGATGCTCCGCCAAACTCTCTAGCCGTACGAAAACATCTGCCGGAATCGCTTCTGCTCCCTGCGTTATTAATTGAACACGGCTGTAACCTCCTGCCTTTTGCAAAAGCATACGTGCCTCTATGCGCGGTAGTGGAGACTGCCGTATCCAGTCATCTAATGTCATCACTCTTTTTTCATTCATTTCCATCTCATCATCCATCAACTCTGCCTGCTAAAAACAAACATAAAATACTTCCAAGATTTCCTTAAATTTACCAACATTTAATTTTCCAAGTAGCTTTTTTTGTTCACCAAGCAACAGGATTAAGACGGGAAACATAACAATGCTGGAAGCTTTGTGAGGATTTCCCTATAGAAGATGTCGTTTGATGAAAAACACAAAAATTATTGAAGGTCGTCCCCCTTATACTGCTTCAAAATTCCTACACATTTATCCTATACCCTATACATTTTCTTATATTTAGTAAATGAACATATCTAATAAAAAGCAACCAGGAAACAGTACAAACATCATAATTAAACGCTAAACGTTCTTAAACCACTATTTTCCTTAAGTAACCAAGGATTAGGCTGTGTATTTCTGATTGGAAAATTTTCTATAAATAAGGATGCGTCGTATTTAAAACATCATAAAAGCTAAGAGGTCGTCTGAAATATTTCAGACGACCTCTTAGTGAATAAGGCAAAAGCCTGAAATAATCAGGCTTTTATATTTGGCTCCCCGACCTGGGCTCGAACCAGGGACCTGCGGATTAACAGTCCGTCGCTCTACCGACTGAGCTATCGGGGAAAGATTTTAGATTATAGAGAAAGAAGTAACTTACGTCAACACTATTTTAAAAATACAATGGTGTAAGTTCCCAAAATACAGATAAATACCGGAATTTATAGAATTTCAGCAATATGCTTCGCAGCACGCTTGGCATCCAACAAAATCAAGCCCAGCTTACCGCTCTCTCTTGCCATCAAAGCCAAAACAGCGTTTTCTCCTGCCTGACTCAGCAAAATATAACCGGTCTTCCCTTTCACCATAACCTGATCAAGCTCACCGCAAGCCAACTCATGGACGGAGCGGTTACCCAATGCCAACAATGTTGCTGACATCGCACCAACACGGTCTGCATTTAAATGCGACGGCAACATGGTTGCAATAGGCAAACCGTCAGTAGAAATAACGGCTGAAGCAGTAATATCAGGAGAGGTATTATTCAAATCGCTTAATACAGAAATCAATAATTGTTGCATACATATTCCATTCTAAAATAATAATCGGTATATAGTGTGTTAACGGCTGCCATAGCGGTGGTATAAAATTTTGACCAAGGTTACAAATGCCTCCTTGTTCAAATCAGGCATACCGCCGATAACCAAAATCAACTTGGTATTACCGATATATAAAGGGAAGAAAGTCAACTCACTTTGTCCTGAAGGATCGCAAATACCCCATGCATTATTATTAATATGCAGATTATTACGGATTAATAGGCGATGGCTACTGTCCACCTTTGTCACTTCACTGGCCAAAAGCCCCAACTCTTCGGCAGCCTCGTGATGGAAATTCGCATTTGCAAAATACAATCCGTTCTCATCTGCCAGTAATGCCTTTCCTGAGCTTGAAAGTTGCTCCAATAAGGAAGGCAATTGCTCGTCAGTAAGATGTATATCTTCATTACTGACATTTTCATCACCATACAGAAACTCAAGGCGTTGCAGGCGGTACAGCAAATTCAAAGCGGTATCAATATCACTGGTATCTGCCCATGCCAAAATTTTCTCACTGCTGATAACCTCTGTCGGACTTGCCTTCAGCAAGCTATATAACAAAGTGCGGCTGGCACTGGGAGTATCACTCGTCACCGCATAATATGCCCCTGCCGGTGTAACTTTAGGATATAAATTTGATTGTAAAGAAAGAGTCGATTCCATTTATTTTATACCTCTAAACCCGGGTCAATTGAGAACAACATTGCACTTACCAATTGTTTTACATCATCTTCTCTTCGAGCATCAATCTCAAATACCGGCACATTAAAATTATTTTGAGCCAAGTATTTCTGATAAACGTCAACGCTTGGCAGTGATCGAATATCCATCTTGGTAACACCGACAACCAGCGGGGCTTTTTTCAATAATTCACGAAAAGCCTCTAAGAAAAATTGCAGGTCTTTTAGTGGGTTAGTACGGGTATTATCCAAAAGCAGAACCAAACCCATACTACCTTGACTTAAAATTTCCCACATAAAATTAAAGCGTTCCTGCCCTGGTGTACCATAAAGGTGGACTTTCACCTCTTCATCCAAATGGATAACCCCATAATCCATTGCTACAGTAGTATAACCTTTTCGCACCAATGTCATATCGGAAGCTGATGCGTCCGTTTGTACAGGAGGTTCATCCGACAAAGCTGAAATAGCTGTTGTTTTACCCACTCCGACCGGACCGGTAAAGATAATTTTATTTTCCTTCATTACATGTCCTTCTTATCGTTTTCCCAATAACTTACGCATCAATCGTTGCAGCAGTCCGCGTGGCTGTTCTTGCGACGGTCCTGCAATCTTCTCAGCATCTTTTACCATCTGACTATCAGGCACATTGCTATTTACATCAACTTGTTCGGAAACATTAGTCTGATTGTGTGCGTATTCAGTGTCCGTTGCCAAGAAACCGGTTACGGAGGTAGCTGCAAGATAATTCAATATATCAGGCATCTCCAACGGCATAACCTTATAGAGGATATTCAGATTAACCGATGTTTTAGTTAGAAAGGCAGACAACCTCATAGATTCAGGGACTGGAGCCAGCCTAGTCAGATTGGGCCAGCGTTTCAATGTAAAAATAGTTTGAGGGGTCATCGGATAAATCAGACGACCTTGTGCAGTCCAAATCGCCATCTGCCACAGACAAGACATAATGGTAACTTTGGCTTTCTCCTTCCATTGAGGATTATCAGGTACTACTTTGCATACCACAGAAAGATTGTCATCTTTACAAAGCCCCTCCAAATCATGCGCATTAACAGTCAACAAAACACGCTGAATACTTGGGAAAACTATCAATACCGGCTTGCCCTCATGTAAAACGGCAATATCCTGATGGCCTTGACTAGCGAACTTCAATGCTCCCAGCAATCCTTTATTCGGATTAAACCGTTTGATTGTTGCTTTTCGCCCTTCGGTACTACCATTACCCTGAGTATTTTGTTTTGCTGCCTCACTATCAGCAGGATTAAAAACATTGCCCCCTTGAGCCAAACTTCTCAATACAGGAAACAAGGTATCGAATTTGACCGGTTTAGGGAGATATGGCGTTTCCACGGAAGGTTCTTGTGAGCAAAACATCGCAACTGGAATATCGGAATATTCGGTTTTCAACGTTTTCCAAGTCTCAATACCGTCAGCCGTATCTGTATCTACCAAAACCAAATCCGGCTTTTCAGCAGAATCCGTACCGATAATTTGATAATTCGTCGTATTGTGCATTTTGAAAGCCATACGGAATACAGCTTCCTGCTGCTCATTCATATCACGAAGCATAATCCGTATGGTTTTAATTTTAGGTAACAGATTGTCCATAGATGGTGCTCTCTAAATGTTATTTTATTTTTTTGAATATTGATTTACGCGTTGAAGCAAACGGCTCATAGCCAAAATAACCTCTTCCGGCAAACTGACAACGCGTTCACGCAAGATGCGTAAGAAATGTTCCAAACGTGCCCAGTCTTCAACTCTTTCGTAAAGATCAAACAACATGATATATAGCTGAGACTCTTGCGGATATTGCAGTACGGCCTGCTCCAAAGTATCAACAGCCAAATCTAACTGACCATACATCAATAGCGACTCGACTTCTTTTAGAGCCTCATCGGCAGGTGAAGAATTCATGCTGATAACGGACGAGTCTTTTTGTACCAAATCTCGGTATTTTGCCTTCATTTGCAAAGAAGTAGGTTGCAAATAACCTCTGGCCAAACCGATTTCTTTTACACGGTTCTCATTTGGTCCCTTTTCCAAATCATCAAAAACCTCATGATAGCCTAGACTATATCCCCAGCCGAGCATACGTTCTTTCACTTGGCGGCCATATTGGCCGAGTGAGTGATAAAGCTTCCACAAATGTTGCGCAAACTGACCAATTTCTTCATTTTGGTAGTCCAACTTCAAAGCATCAATAATTAAGCTGGCAGGTTTAGAAGAGGTTTGAATAGCACGGTTGTATTGTTGTACGGCCGTTTTATAATCAACCTTATCCTTCAAAATTTTCGCACCATGCTCAGGCTTAACAAACCCAATAACTGCACCCATTTCCTCAGGGGTGATGTCATTAAATTCTTTTTTTCCCAACACGATTAAAGAACGTTTTGAAGCTTGAGAAGTTGGAGAAGTGTGCTGCACATCATCTGAAGAAGTTGAATCCGATTCTGAAGAATCTTCAATTCCTGAAGGTTCACCAATTCTGCGCTCAATTTCCTGCAAGCTCCATCCCAAACGTTCCTCCGCCAAAACCCGCAGACGCAAGTGCGTCGGCTCAGTCATTAAACCGATCTTAACGTATTCAGCCAAGCTCTCTTCAGGCAAAACCAATCCGTGTTTTTCCAAAGCATCAGCCAACATATCGATATTACCGACACGGAGACTCAGCCCGATTAATTCATGAACCAGCTTTTCGGGAGCTCCATCACCTAATCCGTTCAGATACCCGGCTAAAGACTCCGCAGCCTTGCTTTCATAACCGAACTGTTTGTACACCTGATATTCAGTCAGAGGATCAACTTCCTGGGCAGATACTGATGCTGTTGAGCCAGAGGTCTCTCCACCACCCCATTCCCAATCTTGCTGTTCAGTATTAGAAACGGATTGATTGACCTGATCCATCCAATCAGGAGTGAGAGCATCCTCATCTTTTTGATTTGATTTGTTATGATGTATTGATGATTTGGCAACCTTAGTTGTTTTTTTATGTGTCGTTCCGCTTTGTTTGAAGCGGATAAACAGCAATACAACCAACAAAAGCGCCAACAATACGATTAAAAGTGAATAATCCAAGAACACCTCCCGTTACTGTGGAGCAGCAAACAAACTATATTTTATATTCATATCCAGCAACCATCAAAATTGCCGAATCATCTTATTTTCTGAGTGAATTATGATAACATGATTCAACCGATAATTACATAAAAAACCATTTTGCAAATACCTATATACTATTTTCCAAATCGAAGACACCTATAGATTCGACATGCGAAGTCTGTGCAAACATATTCATTACCCCTGCCAATTTCAGCTTATAGCCCTTATTTACCAGCACTTCCGCATCTCTGGCAAAGGTTGCCGGATTGCAAGAAACATATACTATCCTTACCGGCAAATACGGAGCATGTAGTGATTTGACAACAGCATAGGCACCGCCTCTCGGGGGATCAAGCAACATCTTGTCGAATTGACCCCATGACGCTACCACAACCTCATCTGTTTCAAACAAATCCGCTTCAAAGAAGGATACCCTATCGGAACAACCGTTAGCCGAAGCATTGTTTCGTGCTCGCTTAACCAACGAACCTTCACCTTCGATTCCAACCACTTCAGCCCCACTTTTTGCCATAGGAATACTGAAGTTTCCAAGCCCGCAAAACAAATCTGCAATACGCTCGTTTTTCTGAATATCTAGAAGTTTCAAAGCCCTGCCAACCATCACTCCATTTAAGCCTGCATTAATCTGGGTAAAATCCCCGGGTTTGTACGGCATTTCAACCTCAAACTCAGGTAAAGCATATCCCAAAGGCTGACAATCTTTCGGATAGAATGGCTGGGCCTCCTGTCTTCGGGCTTGCAGCCAAATCTGCCACTGTTTTTTCTCATGACCGAATATCGTATCAAACCATTTTTCAAGTTGTCTCAATTTTTGACTAGGCGGTTTTTTTCCGGAACAAATGTTCAAAACCGTTAGTTTTTCGCTATTAAAAAACTCAATGAATAGCAAATCCAAATCTATCAAACTTTGCAACATTTGCTTTATTTTTGGCAACTTCTCAGAAATATGAGCCGGCAACACCATACATGAATCGACATCAATCACTTCATGACTCTTTTTTGCCTTAAAACCGATTTTCAGACGACCACCTGCATCCTTTGAAATACTCAGTCTGGCACGCTCCCGATAATGCCATGGTGTTCCATATATAGCTGGGAGAATCTGCTTGGGTCGGATTTTGCCGATGCGTTCCAACTGCTCTTCCATAATGCGTTGTTTAAATGCAATCTGGGCTGTCGAATCAATGTGCTGTATTGAACAACCACCGCATGTATCAAAATACCTACACTTCGGCTCAACTCGATTTTCCGAATATCGGGTGATGTCAATGACCCGTGCCTCATCAAATTGTTTTTTTGAACGGATGATTTCAAACCGTACCCGCTCACCCGGTATCGCTCCTTCAATAAACAATGCCTTACCATTAACGCGCGCGACACCTCTTCCTTCATAATCCAAAGAAAAAATATCCGCCTCGCCCTCATATTGCCTGTTATCTGTCCGCATCTTCATCAAGAAAATCCATTTTGCCCGACAGGGCACATTTTGTTTGCAAAAACGCATATTCTCGCACAAAACCAAAAAGATTCAGGTATGATTGCCCGAAATATTTCCTCCCCCCTTTTTAAATTTTAAAACATGAAAAAAATTCTCTTCAGTACAAGCCTTGCAGCTTTGGCCGCCTACGCAACTGCCAACACACCTGTTCCTGATGTTTCCCCCGTCTCACAAGGTCAACATGTTGTCATCAACATTCCGCAACAGCGTCTGTTCCTCTATACCGACGGACAATTAACAAAAATTTATCCCGTTGCTGTCGGCAAAGCCATGACCCAAACCAACCTTGGGGAACACAAAATCGGAGCCAAAGCTTTTAATCCTACTTGGCACATTCCGAAATCTATTCAAAAAGAACGCGGAGACGGCGTCAAATCCGTACCGCCCGGCCCCAATAATCCTCTGGGTCCTGTCTTTGTCCGCTTGGGCGATCCGAAATTCAGTTTGGGCATTCACGGCACGAACGCGCCTGCCAGCGTACCGGGTGTCCGCAGCCACGGTTGCGTGCGAATGAAATCTCCGGATGCGCTTGAGTTTGCAAAAACCATCGCAACCGGCGCCCCTGCTTCCGTCATTTACCAACTTGCCAGCCTCAACGAAGATGCCAATAAAAATCTTTGGCTGGCTGCATATCGCGATCCTTACAATAAAAAGAACCTCGATACCGATGCCCTGAAAAAAAGTATTGCCGCTTGGGCTAAGGCGCACAGCAAAACGATTAATGCCGCCCGTATCGATGCAATTTTGAAGGCGCGTACCGGGGCGGCAAACTGTTTGACCTGTGCTAAAGGCGTCAAATTGAAAACCCCGCTGAAATCCTTGGCATGGATGAGCGGCTCCAGTGCCTTCAGCAAACCGAAAGTCATGCCGAAACCCACCCCTGTGAAAGATGAAGTATTGCCCGCCGGTTCTGAAATCGAAATAGATGCGGAAGATACTCCGACTCCGAAAGCAGCTTCGGCATACTCACCGAGAAAACCCAAAGCTGCCGAATACACCTCTCCACCGGCAGCTTCTACACCTTCCTATCCAAAATATGATCTGCCGGCAGACGGAGATCCTACTTCATTGCTGTTTTGAGTAGAGATTGCTCTATAACTGTTTAAAATAAAATAGGTTCCTCACCATTTATTCTGTATGAACAGGAATAACCATTAGGTGGTTTCCCTTTAAAGGTCGTCTGAAAACTTGTCTTCCATGTTTTCAGACGACTTTTCTTTTATATATGTCAGTACCGTTTCGTATTACTCATAGTGGCTGTTTCCACTATACATCACCGTTCCTCTATAATGGACAACAGTATTCGAACGAAGTCGATACCGGCAAATCTGCCCACATCTAAAAATTACTCTTGGAGAAATCTATGAATTCGAAAATCAAAGTCGGCATCGTTGGTGCAACAGGCTACACCGGCGTAGAGCTTTTACGGCTTCTCAGCAGTCATCCGAATATTGAAATTACAACGGTAACCAGCCGCAGCGAGTCAGGTAAAGCAGTTTCCGATTACTTTCCCAGTCTGAGGGGAATCTACGATCTGACCTTTCAAACACCCGAACACGCCGGTTTGGAAAAATGCGATATTGTCTTTTTCGCCACCCCAAATGGAATCGCCATGAACGATGCTCCTCGTCTTTTGGAAAAAGGTATCCGCATCGTCGACTTATCCGCTGACTTTCGTATACAGGATATTTCCACATGGGAACATTGGTACAAAATGAAGCACGCCAGCCCCGATATTGTTCCTCAAGCGGTGTACGGATTAAGTGAATTAAACCGAGATGCCATCGCATCTGCACAAATCGTTGCCAACCCCGGTTGTTATCCGACCTGCGTTTCACTGCCTTTACTCCCCATGCTGAAAGAAGGTCGTCTGAAACCACATATGCCGCTGATTGCGGACTGTAAATCAGGCGTATCCGGCGCAGGTCGGAAAGCCAATACCGGCTCACTGCTTTGCGAAGCCGGAGATAATTTTAAAGCCTACGGCATTACGGGACACCGACACCAGCCCGAAATTCGGCAAACCATCGCCACATTGCAACCAGGAATTGCCGAACATTTCATTTTCGTTCCCCATCTGACACCCATGATCCGGGGTATGCACGCCACTTTATACCTGCATCTTGAGGACGGTTGCAATCCGGAAGCTGTTTTACGTGAATTTTATCGGGACAGTCCTTTTGTGGACATCATGCCGGCCGGTTCAACACCAGAAACACGCAGCGTGCGCGGTGCGAACCTTTGCCGTATCAGCATCCAAAAATCTTCATCTGACAATGTATGGATCGCTCTGTCCGTCATCGACAACTTAGTTAAAGGGGCGGCAGGACAAGCTGTTCAGAATATGAATATCATGTTTGGCTTTGATGAAAAACTCGGTTTGATACAAACTCCACTCCTACCTTAATCATATAAAAGGTCGTCTGATAACTTTTCAGACGACCTTCTCTATTTTGACTCATGCGACAATGAATATGCACGGCATATTTACTGGAATGCACATTACAAATACGACTGCAAAGTCTGCTTTAAAATATCAATATCGCTCACTTCAGTGATATTGGCTTCCCCCAAACGGTTCAGCCCGATAAAACGCATCACGCCGCTACTGACCTTTTTGTCATGGCTCATATGGCTGATCCATTTTTCAAACGGGAATTTAGGCGGCGATGACGGCAATCCTGCAGCCTCCATTAAAACAGCGATTCGACGTGTGTCCGCATCGGAAATTTTACCCAATTCTTCGGATAATCTACCTGCCAGCACGCAACCCGCTGCTACTGCCTCACCATGCAACCATACTCCGTAACCCATTTCCGCCTCGATGGCGTGTCCGAAAGTATGGCCGAGATTAAGCCACGCGCGGATACCTTGTTCGGTTTCATCTTTGGCAACAATATCGGCCTTCATTTTGCAGCAGTGATATACCGCCTGCGTCAATTTCTCTTGGTTTTGCGCCATCAAATCCGCAACGTTTTGTTCCAACCACTCAAAGAAATCAACATCGCCAAGCGCACCATATTTAATAACTTCCGCCATACCTGCCGATAATTCTCGGCGCGGCAAGGTCTTCAATGTTTCCAAATCAGCTAAGACCGCCTGCGGTTGGTAAAACGCACCAATCATATTTTTTCCAAGCGGATGGTTGATACCCGTCTTCCCACCAACGGATGAATCCACCTGACTCAACAAAGTTGTCGGAATTTGGATAAACGGCGCACCTCGTTGGTACGTGGCAGCGGCAAAGCCGACCATATCGCCGATTACCCCGCCACCCAATGCAATTAGTGTAGTTTTCCGTTCGGCCCTGTTTTCCATCAATCCGTCAAAAATAAGGTTCAATGTCTGCCAGTTTTTATATTTTTCGCCATCCGGCAAGATAATGCTGAAATGCCTGATACCGATTCTGTCCAAACTCATTTGAAGACTTTTCAGATATAAAGGCGCAACAGTTTCGTTGGTTATGATTGCGGCCGTTTTATTCAAATAAGGCTTGAGTAAACTATCAGCCTGACCGATAAGGTCATACCCGATAAAAATAGGATATTGATGAGACGGAGTTTGAACAGTCAAAGTACGCATAGGAGAAGACTCCTTATCAAAATAAATCATGTGGGAACAACGCAAAATAATATACGCTTGCCGCTCTGTTGAAAACTGACTAGATAAAGAACGTTTTATCAAGCAAAACCAATAGGGCTGCAAACATATAACTAAAGGTCGTCTGAAACCATTTTTATTACATTTCAGACGACCTAATCAACAAAGGCAACACTTTTAATCATCATATTCAATGAATTGTCGCTCATCCAAACATTCAACCAATTTTCGAAGGGTTTTAGCACAACTCTCCGACTCTATAACGATATGCGCGGTCTCACGATAAATCGGATCTCGAACCGTATACAATTCACGTAATTTCTTTAAAGGATCGTCCGTTTTTAAAAGCGGGCGGCTGCTATCATAACGTGTACGCTCTAACAGCACTTCAGGTAATGCATGCAAATAAACCACCGTACCATGCTCACGCAGGCAACATCGGTTTTCTTCACGCAAAACCGAACCCCCTCCCGTCGATAACACAATGCCGTTTAATGCCGACAGCTTTTTCAGCATCAAAGTCTCACGGTGTCGGAACCCTTCCTCTCCCTCCATCTCGAAAATAGTGGAAATAGAAACACCTGATGCTGAGCAAATTTCCAAATCACTATCATAAAACGGGCAATCATACATTTGAGCAAACTGCCTTCCCAGCGTTGTTTTTCCTGCCCCCATCAATCCGATAAGAATTAAATTACCATTGAGCTTTTCCATGAAGGTGTTCATCCGATACAAGATTTATGAATACTGCCAGGCATGCGTTGGCGCTTATTTATACTTAGTTTTCCGACAATACCGATTATATCGTGTTTAACCCTGCTTACCTAAGACCATGGATGGTATTAAAGATTACGTGATGTTTTCAGACGACCTATTTATAGTAATAGCAGCTTTGCCCCACTCATTTGTCACAAACAATTTAGAATGAAAGTAGCCTCAGTGTATAAAAACCCAATCTCTCGCTCTGCAAGTCTAGATTGAACTCATCAGGGAATAGAAATACATCATCGAATATAGCTATCACCATTTATGGATATTTCACCATATTCCTTCCAAAATAAACAAAAAGAGACCTTTGCAAAAAAGCCTTTCCCTCGACAGCCGAAACCCAAACACAGGTTTTCGT